>CALJIY010000353.1 GCA_937973945.1 uncultured Saprospiraceae bacterium
GATGATGGCATAACCAGAAATATTGTAGGCTATCAGTTTGAGGATTGGAATAATAGGATATTGTCTACCTTGAAAAAGGAAGGATTAACCTCCGTTTTCTTTGTAACTGGTTCTAATAAACTAGATAAGAAAGGTAACTATTTATTAGACAGTTGGTCGAAGGAGGGACATCTGATTGCCAACCACACCTATACCCATCCAAACTATAATAATGAGAAAATAAGTGTACATGACTTTGAAAAAGAACTGCTGGAAACAGACAAAATCATATCCGCTTATGATACTTATACCAAATTATTTCGATTTCCCTATTTAAAAGAAGGAAATACGGAAGAAAAAATTACGGGATTCCGAGCCGTCTTAAATAAACATGGATACAAAAATGGACATGTAACAATTGATGCCTCAGATTGGTACATCAACAGTGAATTGATAAAATCTATAAAAAGAGAAGGAAAAGAAAATTCCAAAATCGATAAATACAAAGCGTATTATTTACAGCACATTTTAGAGCGAGCCAATTTTTATGAAGACCTTTCCTTTCAATTAACAAATCGACATATACATCACACTTTACTATTGCATCATAATCTTACCAGCGCCTTATTTTTAAGTGACCTAATACATAGATTCAAAGAAGAAGGTTGGGACGTGGTAAATGCGAATCAAGCATTTCAAGATGAATTTTTCAATACAGTTCCGACAACAAATCCAGCAGGAGAAAGTCTAGTTTGGTCACTCGCTAAAGAAACAGGAAAATATGAAAGTATTTTGCGCTACCCTGCCGAAGATAGTAGATATGAAATTCCAAAAATGGAAAAAATTGGACTATAACTAATAATATCATGCTGAAAAATATAATACTACTTCTAGGAATAACATTGATTCTTTCCTGCGAAGGAACAAAAGAAGAAAACATAGGTCTAACAACAATTACAAAATGGCAAGAAGACAAAAAGTCAGCAATTTCCATTACCTATGATGATGGGATCATCAATCAATTTACGGTAGCCAAACCGATTATGGATAAGTATCAAATACCTGGTACTTTTTATGTAATTACCGGAAAGATAGCAGGTTCAAAAAAAGGGAAATTTATAGGTCGCCCCAAAGCAGAAATTATTCAAGAGACAAAGTTGATCAAAACGAATAAAGAAAATTTCTTTGAAAGGGCTTCGCTGATTGCTTTTACCGGAACTACAGAAGCAATCGATTATCATTCTAGAGTAGGCTCACTGTATGAAGCAGGAAAAATACAAAAAGCCTATCAACTATTAGATGAAGGCTATTTAAAAATTAGGCGTGGGGAAATTAGAAATTTAGACAAAGTAATCCATCATGATAATGTAGTGGATACCACCACTTGGGATGACTTAAAAGTATATGCGCAAGAAGGCCATGAAATAGCTAGTCACACGGTTACGCATCCTAGATTAGCCGTATTGGATGAAGCAAATTTATTGTATGAACTGGAACAAAGTAAAAAGGACGTGGAGCAGTATCTAGGAAAACAATATACCTTTTCTGCCGAATGCCCTTATGGAACAGAAAATGAAAGAGTGATGGAATATGCGCATAAGCTATACCCTTCTCTTAGAAACAGAATGCCGGAACCTTATCTAGAAGAAATAAATAGATCCAGTAAGAAAAGTCCAGAAACATCAGAAAAAGAGTATGTACAATGGCAAAGAGGCCCACTGACAAATATTGGTTTAGAGGAAATGAAGGATTGGATAGATAGATGCGCGGCGCAAGATAATATTTGGTTAGTATTAGTCTTTCATGGAATCAATGGAATCGGTTGGGAACCCAAAACCGACAAAGAGCTGGAAGCGTATTTTAAATATATCCATGATCGAAGAGATCAATTATGGGTCGCTACTTTTGCCGATGTTACCAAATACATAAGAGCGAGGAAAAGTACCAAAATAGAAAGTGTAGACCATGGTAAAAGTATTCAGATCAATATATCCTCCACGCTTGATCCAAAAGTATACGATGTCCCCATTACCCTAAAAACCTATATCCCTAAAAATTGGAAGCGTATTTCCATTAATGAAAATCAAATTATTTCAACCGTAGCAACAGATACGATCGGTAATTATATAACTTATTCTATCTTGCCTGGCAATAAAGAAATATTACTTAGGGAAGGAATATAGATCATCGGACGGCGCATAGCCATCCGACGATCAGGTTTCTATTTTTTATTGGATGATCTAATTCAAATCAACCTCCCCCCGCAAGTGATCCAAAGATATCCGCAAATCATCCACCTCCTTACAGCCGATAAATATCCTTTTTCCATTTTTCGTTTCAATACTGAGTCCATTTCTACCCGTTAAGGAGATCAAGGACTCTCTACCAAAGCTAATATTACCGCCATGCCATTGCGCAGCCAATGGCGTCTTGACCACTTCACAAGAAGCCACCTCGTCCCATCGTATTTTTTGCGCTTCTTTGTGTATTGGGAACAGCTTATATTTTATCCGTTTTTCATTGACAGATACCTTGAGCTGCAAGCGCTTCAATCCCCAAAAGCTAATCGCCATAAGGGCTGCTATTCCTACATAAACAGATAGGTCAAATAAAGAATAATGTTGAGATACAATTGTTTTTATAAAGCCATAAATGGCTCCTATAAATCCTGCTCCTAATAATATAAACACGATATGATCATTGAAATGCTGTCGTTCTTTAAATGCTTTATTTTTCATAACACAATTCTTTAATTAGTAAAATTCAATAGCTCATTATAATGAGGCTACCTTTAATAAAGATAAGCAATTTACTATTAATTTACCTAAAGTTTACATTAATTTAACATTAAAATAACTGTAGGAAAGCCACTATTATTGTTAATTGGGATGAGTTTCTTCAATTAGTAGTATGTACCTAATTAATAATTATCTATATTTTCCATTTTATATCTCACCTAAATTTATCATTCTTTTATGCTCCTATTTTGTTACCTTTGAGTAGATCATATGGAATAGAAGTGTGAGCGCACAAAAAATTATGGTCAATAATACTAGCTAAAAAAGAAACCTAAGCTACCCTAAAATTTACTATTCTGTGGGAAACAACTTAAAAGAAATTTTTGAAGCGCACTACTCCCCTCTTTGTAATTATGCGAACAACATGATAAAGGATAAGCATATTGCCAAAGATATTGTACAATCTGTGTTTGTCAAATTATGGGAAAATGAGAAGATTGAAGAACTTACAAATCCTGCAGCTTATTTATTGAAATGTGTCCGCTACAAATGTATTGATTATCTAAAGCGTCCTGCCAGAAAAAGAGAAATACTATCAGACAAGCTCCCCGATATCCGAAAAGAAGAGACCCCATCGATAAAAGAAGCGGACATCTTGCCTATGCTACATTTTTTTGCAGATCAGTTGCCTACAAAAATGCGACAAGTATTTCTTATGAGTCGACAACAAGGAATGACCTATAAAGAAATCGCAGAAGAGTTAAACATCTCTACCAAAACAGTAGAAAATCAAATGGGAACCGCTTTGAAAAAATTGAGAATACTCCTTCAAAAACATCACTACTTGCCTGTTCTTGTCCTTCTTCTGACTAGTTAATTCAATCTCAACTTCAAAATATGACGTTGACCCATTTGTTCTGTTAGGTACGGAATGTTAGCCTTTTCCTTTACATATCTTACCTAAAGGCATGAAGGAACTAGTGGCTTATTCTTGTGCTACCAACAGCTTGGACCTAAAGGAAGAAGTTCTCATATCAAATGAGAATCTCTCGTTTTGAGATTGAAGTTAAGATTGAGATTGTTATTTTTTGCCTCTGACTAGGGGTATAGCCTTTTTATACAGAGATATAAGTAAAAGCAGCCTTCTTGCTGTGAAGTTGTTTAAGAATATAGATTGATTTTTTAAACAACTTCTGTATTAAAACAAGTACTTATGTCAGATATATATGCGATTCTTTCAAAGCATTTCACAGGGGAAGCTACCTCCGAGGAAGAGCTACTAGTTAAAAATTTCAAAGAAACAAACTCAGAAGAGTATCATGCTTTACGTGCCTTTTGGACCAAGCAAGACCTAGAAGTAACATCATTTAATACTTCTAAAGGTTGGCAAGAGGTCGTAACAAAAGTACAAGGTCCAAAGCGGGTACCTATATATACCTACCTAAGAGTCGCCGCTTCAGTAGCAGCTGTTTTTCTGTTAATGACAATTGGATATTATTATATTAATACGAGTCAGATAGCTGTAGAGCAGATGGTTTTAACAGCAAAGGAGCAAGTAGAAAGAATAACATTGCCTGACGGATCAATTGTCTATTTAAAGAAAGATGCAAGTCTAAAATTCCCAAAATCCTTCGCCTCTACTAATAGAGAGATTATCCTGCAAGGTGAGGCATTTTTTGAAATAGTCAAAGATGTCAATCGCCCATTTCGCATTAGCACCAATCATTCGGAGGTGGAGGTTTTGGGTACTTCTTTTAATATCAATACAGAAAAAGATCAAACAGCCGTGACGGTTGCAACAGGTAAGGTTCAAGTAACCGCCCTGTCGGATGGCAAAGCTGCTATCCTGACCCCTAATCAATCTGCTTTAGTAAAAGACCATTCTTTAGAAACCTTCTCCACCACGGACAACAATTATTTAGCTTGGAAAACGGGTATTTTCAAATTTGAAAAAACGCCTATTCATCAAGTAGTGGAGGATTTAAATTCCTATTACGAAAATAAAATTATCCTTTCAAAATTAGATACAGACTGTTTATTTACCTCCACTTTTGATCAACGAGACTTACAAGAAATAATTGAAATCATCCAGTTGAGTTGTCACCTACAGCTCCAGCAAAAAAACACCAACTATGAGTTGTACTAAACTAAGCTTTAAGCTATTTCCCCTTTGGTTGTTCTTGTTATTGGGAAGTACTATTACTGCCCAAAACAATGTACTCCAACAGGAAATCACTATTGCTTTTCAAGATTTATCCTTACAAGAATCTTTGGAAAAATTAGAAGAAAATACAGGCATTTACACCGCCTACAATGAAAGAGAATTGACAGATACTAAAGTGTCCATTACTTTCGAGAAAGAATTATTGAGTGAAGTATTGGAAGCTTTATTAGGTAACGATAATTTAGACTACAAAGTAATTGGCAACACCGTCACCATTTTCCGAGCAAAGAAAAGTAATAGTCAAAAAGAAGAAAAGAAGCTCCCTATTAAACAAAAGAGCAAAGAGAACTTTACCATTAGTGGCTATATTATGGACAAAGAAAGCAATGAAACCTTAATAGGCGCGACAGTTTTTTGTCAATCTTTAAATATAGGTACCACTACCAATGAATACGGATTCTATAGCATGACGATACCTGAGGGTACTTATGAATTTGCCTTCTCTTATGTTGGCTATGCTACCACTATAGAGCAAATAGAATTGACGAACACAATAGAACATACGGTCTCCCTCTCTTTGGGGAATACTTTAGAAGAAGTAATCGTAACAGATAACGAAGTTACTTTGCGTCATATAGAAACCCAAATGAGCAGTAATAAAATTTCACTAGAAAAAGTAAAATCTATTCCTGCTTTAATGGGGGAACGAGATGTGTTAAAAATAATTCAGTTGATGCCAGGGGTACAATCAGGTTCAGAAGGAACCACAGGATTGTATGTACGAGGGGGAGGTCCCGATCAAAACCTAATGTTGTTGGATGGAGTACCCGTATACAACGCGAGTCATTTATTTGGGTTCATGAGTACTTTTAATGGCGATGCCATCAAAAGTGTGGAACTAATCAAGGGTGGATTTCCAGCCCGATATGGAGGTCGTCTTTCTTCCATTGTAGATGTAAGAATGAAAGAAGGGAACATGAAGAAAATTCAAGGCGATGCTACAGTAGGTTTAATTTCTGGGAGATTTAATATTGAAGGTCCTATTGCCACCGATAAAACTTCTTTTAGCTTTTCAGGGCGAAGAACCTGGATTGATTTGCTATCCACGCCCATTCAAAAAGCGGCTAACAAAGGTAAATCAAGTAGTGAATATAAAAGTGTAACCACCTACAATCTTTATGATCTTAATGCCAAGATCAATCATAAATTTTCTAATAAAAGCAGACTCTACCTAAGCTCCTATTTAGGAAATGATAAGATGAGTTATAATGGCACAGAGGCTATATCAAAAGAGGAGGGTAAAATGACTTGGGGAAATAAAATAGGAACAGCGAGATGGAATTATCAATTTAGTCCAAAATTGTTCAGCAACACGACCCTATATATAAGTTCTTATGATTTTAATTTTGATAATGAACTTATTGAAGCACTTGGCACTCCAAATGAAGCAAAAGAGGTATATACCTCCAGTTCTAATATTCGAGATTATGGTGCCAAATTGGATATAAATTACATTCCACATCCTAATCATTATATCCGAGCTGGACTAAAATACGGGGTCTATGATTTTACGCCAACGACTACTTATAAGGAGTTACAAGAACAGGAAAATCCATTGGTCGCCATTAGAAATGAAAGTCCTGTATTATCAGGTTCCGAGCTAAGTGCTTACATCGAAAACGATATGAATATTACTGGTCGCATAAAGTTAAATGCGGGTATTCATATTGCCAATTTTTCGGTTCAAACTTCCAATTACACCTCCATACAGCCAAGAGCAGCACTTAGTTTTTTGATCAATGAAAAGTCATCTTTGAAGTTTTCCGCTACTAAGATGACCCAATATTTACACTTGCTGACTAGCCCAGGCTTAGGCTTACCCACCGATCTATGGGTGGCAAGTACCGATAAAATCAAGCCAGAGAATTCGTGGCAGTATGGCGTGGGATATACCCATACTTTAAGTAAAGGATATGAATTAACCGTAGAAGGATTCTATAAGGACATGGATAATCTATTGGCCTATAGATCAGGCTTTAATTTTTTCTCCAGTAGTAAAGACTGGGAAAACAAAGTTGATATTGGTACTGGTGTCAGCTTTGGCGGCGAAATTTTGTTGGAAAAAACAAAAGGTAAAACCACAGGTTGGATTGGGTATACCCTTTCAAAATCTACCAGAACATTTCCGAACATTAACTTTGGAAAATCCTTCCCCTATAAATACGACCGAAGGCATGATATAGGTTTGGCCATCACACATAAAAAAAATGAACGGGTTGATTTTGGGTTGATATGGGTCTATGGTACAGGAAACACTTACACCTTAGGCACCACCAATTATAATGCACTAGGTATAAATACAAATATTAATGAACAAGATCGGCTATTTGGAAGTCTCGGTACAAGTAATCTGATTGAAAATAGAAATAATCAACGAATGCCTGCTTACCACCGACTAGATTTGTCTGTGAATCTACACAAAGAAAAAAAACGAGGTACCAGAACATGGAGTTTTGGCGTGTATAATGCCTACGCTCGGCAAAATCCTTTTGTAGTATATAATACGACGAACAGAGAGGGTCTCCCTATTCTAAAGCAGCAAAGCTTGCTTCCAATACTTC
>CALJIY010000354.1 GCA_937973945.1 uncultured Saprospiraceae bacterium
AAGACCTTTGAAGAAACGACTACCTTGGTTAATTTATTGAGACATCTAGAAGAACACCAATTTAAAAGTACTACGGTCATTCCTAATAAAAAAGGTCAAAATATTAGTTTTTTTGAGGACAAACCGATCATTCTAAAATCTTACCTTTCTGGAAAAATTATACAAAACTTACCTAATCAAATAATAGAAGAAATAGGCACTGCTATTAGTCACTTACATCTTATTCCAGCCCCCGACTATTTACCAAAGGTATATTCTTATGGGCAACAGGTTTTCTCTGACTTAACCACAACCAATATAAATCACCCATTCGTAGATTGGTTGTCAGAAATGCATGTCTATATTAAGGATAATCTAAACATTACTTTACCAAAAGCCCTAATTCATGGCGACATTTTTTTCAGTAATATCATCATAGATCAACAAGATACGCCCACCATTATTGATTTTGAAGAAGCTTGTTATTATTATCGAATGTATGATATTGGGATGGCGATTGTGGGATTGTGCAATCAAGACGGAATCATTGATTTTACTAAAGCTAGTCAATTAATTCAAGGCTATGAGAAAATAATACCTATACCTAATTCGGAAAAGGATGCTATACAATTATTTATTATCTATGCCGCCACTGCAACTGCATTTTGGCGGTTCCGTCAATTTAATATTATAGCGCCAACACCTTCCCATAAAGATGCTTATTTGGAAATGAAAAAGATTGCAGATGGCGTACGAATATCAGGAAGTAGTTTTACTGGTTAAGCTGTCCATCATTATTTTAGGAATAGCGCTTCGCATATTTTCAAAATGGCAGGTATATGTTTTTTCGCAATATTTCTTTGCCGTCTCTATAGAAAAGTGTTTCGCTGCATTCGGAAGTTGCTCCATTTTCCCCAAGGCCTCCTTGATAGCAATTGGAAATTTAGAAGGGTGGGCAGTTGCTAGACAAAGAATGGGCGCCTTAATAGAATGCTCCTTTTTAAACCTTGTAGCTGCAGCTACTGCGACTGCCGCATGCGGATCCAATAAATAATTTTCTTTTTGAAAGACTTGCCTTATGGTGGATAGCGTTTTTTCATCTGATATGGAATAGGCGACAAACCCCTTACTATACGCTTCATAGCTATTTCGATCAAAATGGACCCTACCCTTTTGATTATATTCTTCCATCCAGGCACTTATTTTTATTGGGTCTTGGCCTACGGCAAAATACAAATAGCGCCAAAAATTATAAGGCACTAAAATGTCAATAGCCGAAGATGGACAGTTAATCATTTCCTCTTTAGAAAAAATACCTTGTGAAAATATTCTATGCAAACATGCATTTTGATTATTCGATACAATAAATTTTCCTACAGGCAGCCCCATTCCTCTGGCTAAGGAACCAGCACACAAATTTCCAAAAGCACCAGAAGGCACTGCAAAGTTTAAGAGCTCCCCTACTCGATCCACCACCTTTAAATATCCGTAAAAATAATGGACGGTTTGCATCATGACCCGCCCCCAATTAATAGAATTAACACTAGATAAATTGAGGGATTCTTTTAACTCTTTATCCGCAAATAATTCGGCAATCAAAATGTCTAGATCATCTGCTCCATCTGGACAATTGCTAACGCCAACAGGATAAATATTTGGCGCGGAGATGGTGGTCATTTGACGCTCCTGCTCTTCTGTTATCAATTCCTTAGGATATAACACCCAGGCATCAAGGGTAGATTTTCCGATGGAGGCATGTGCAGCGGCGGGTCCGGTATCCCCTGTAGTCGCTACTACGATCGTCCGCCGCTCTCCCTTTCGTTTAAGAAAGAAGTGAAATAGATTTACAATAAAAGACATCCCTATATCTTTAAAAGACAAGGTAGGCCCATGAAATAATTCTTGAACGATAAGCTCAGCTTGAGAAGCCAAAGGATGAAAAGGTATAATATTAGCATCATAAAAAGAACTATAACTATCTACCAATAGTTGTCGCAATTCTTTTTCAGACATCACCGATTCGTCTATAAATAAGGATAAAACCTCATAAGCTAAGTCAGTAAAAGAAAGATCTTTCCAGGTTCTTAATTGAGCCAATGTGATGCTTGGCAATTCTGTAGGGACATATAAGCCGCCATCTGCAGCAAAGCCATCTAATATGGCCGTCTCAAAATCCACGGGGGATATCCCTCCTTTAGTACTAACGTATTGAATCATAAATTAATCCTTAATCAAAGACCCAAGGTATAGAGATAAAATCATAAAAACAATTTGTAGATATGATAAAACATCTTTATGGATGCTTCCTTATGAATCAATTCTATATAATAGCCTAGGTACAATAATAGCCTCAAAATATATTTTTTATCAGAACAGCGCTGTCAGTCTGTGTTATGGAATAGTTTTAGCTAGAAAATAAAGGGGAACTATATTAAGGAACGACGCACAAATAATTTTTACATTTTACCGCTTACTCCCCTAACATAATAATCCCGACAATGATAGTCAAGTGTAGGAAAATTTTTAACAGGCTGGTGGAGAAAGGCCTAGAGAATAGTTCGAGTAATATTGAATTTGTTAGGGGTAAGATGATTAATAGCTTCATTCTTATCTATGCAATTGCTTCTGTCCCATTTTTGGTAAGTAGATTAATTAGAGGAGAAGTCTCTTCTGCCATGATCAATTTATTTCTCATAGTTCAACTTCTTGTAGCCTATTGTATCAGTATAAAAAAAGGACATCAAAATGGAGCAATCTATTTTGTATTTGTGCTCCTATTTTTTCAAGTGATGCTAATGTTCTATGGCATTTCGGTCACCGTTTTTTTCTATCTAGCCTCCTTACCTATCTTATTTGCCTTACTTTTTAATGATCCTATTAAGAAAAACATTCTATTTGTTGTTTCATTTTTAATGGTCTTGTTATATTACTATCGACACAACGGCTCTATGAGCTTAGTCATTAATTATATAAATATTATAGGTATTTCTTATTTCATTATATCAAGATTCGTAAGATTGATAGAAGAAAATCAAGCAGCATTAAATATTGCATTAAAAGAAAAACAACTAATCATTGAAAAGCTACACAAACGCAATAAAGAACTAGAACAATTTAATTACATCACTTCACATGATCTACAGGAACCTTTAAGAACGATCAATACCTATTCTGATTTGTTAATCCGTAAAAAAAATAATCAATTAGATCAAGTTTCAAAAGATGGACTACAGTTTATGAATCAAGCTGCTCAAAGAATGACAGGCTTAATTCACGATATTTTTGACCATACGTGTATTAGTAATATGTCTCATTTAGGGACCGTTAATTTACAAGAATTAGTAGTAGACGTGAATAAGGGGTTTCAACAAACTATTAAAGAAAAGAACATTCAGATAATACAAGATCCACTACCGAGTATACATGGATATGAAAAAGAGTTAAAACTGCTTTTTCAAAGTCTAATCTCAAATGCCATTAAGTTTAGTAAAAATGAAGCCAATAAATTCATTAAAATATCAGTGGTCAATAAAACAGATACTTGGCAGTTTACAGTTGAAGATAATGGCATTGGAATAGATACAGAAGATTATGGACACATCTTTAAAATGTTCCATCGCTTACAACCAAAAGACAGCTATGAAGGTAATGGAGCGGGTTTAGCCCATTGCCATAAGATAGTAGAATTGCATCAAGGGAAAATCTGGGTAGATTCTATTATAGGAAAAGGAAGTTCTTTTCACTTTACAATAAAAAAATCCCTGGAGCAACAAAAGTCTTCTATAAGCAAAGACTTATTACACAGTAAGCAAACAGATATTGCCAAACAATGATGGCTTATTAGTTACAAATCTAATTGTTCAGATAGAATCCAATTAGCTGCCTTGTCTAACAATTCCTTCTTTTCTTTCAAGCTCAAAGGCAATGGTAGTTGAGCGATCCCAATTAATCGACGAAGTACTTCTATGCCAGTATAACGAGCTAAAAGGGATTGATTTAAATTTATTTGCTTCTCATAAATGGAGCGGAATTTTTGCACCATTTCCTTTGGCTGTTGTGCCATTAATAAGTGTGCGATCAAGACGCCCGCATCAAATTCTGCAGATCCTACAAAACCAAACTCTGGATCAATCACTTTAAATCCTTTCGTAGTCTTCAACCAACTTCCAGGATAAAAATCTCCATGTAATAATTGTTTTCCAGAAGACAAATACAGCAATCCTGTTGCTTCAACAATTGCTTTTAAGGCGGTGTTCTTTTTATAGGACATTGCCATTTCTTGTAAACCTAACTGTACCTCATCTAGATCAAATCCATTCTCTTCTGCAAATGGAAAATTAAAAATGTGCTCATGATTTAATAGCCGCATGGCCTTATTTTTAGGAAAGTCAGCAGGAGGGTTGATTTGATGTAAGGCGGAAAGATATTGGGCAATAGATTGAATTTCTTCTTTCGTTAGTTGGTTATTATCTTGATATAAAAAACTATAATCTGTGCCTTTTCCTAAGTCCTCTACAGCAATTATAAAACTATTTTTATCATACCCTAAACAAATCGGATTATAGCTAGCAAAATTTGGCTCCGTTGATAATATTTGAAAAAACTGTGCTTCTACAGCACCTCTTTCTACCGGGGCAGGTATTTGAGGAAACTTCTCTACCCAAGGCCTAGCTTGCTTAATAATAAAAGAACGATAATTTGTCTCTACTCGCAAGACAAAGTTCATGTTACCTTCTCCAGGTTTTTCTAATACCTGTACAACTTCATCTTGTTGGATCCAATTTTGTCCTCGAAGATAAGATTCTACTTGAGCCACTTTATTTTCTAGAAAAAAGGCATTCGGATAAGTCGCAAGAAATTGTTGTTTAAGTTCCATGCAAGCAAATTATAAAATTTCTGAAATTTAAAGTACTTTGATCTCCATAAATTGAAAATAGATAATGAATATACTACCTAGAAGACAATTTCTTAGCAATATGGCAAAGTACGCTTTGCTAAGCGGCCTACACCCATTAGTTAATTACAGCACATCGAAAAAAGATACGCCCATTCGGATTATTATTGACGCAGATACGGCTAATGAGGTGGATGATTTATACGCTATTGCTCGTGCCCTCCTAGAGCCGAGATTAGATATAGTAGGAATTACCTCAGCTCAATGGCATACAAATCCTCGTACACCCAATGATTCTGTTGGGGAAAGCCAGCGGTTAAATAGGGAGATTCTGGAATTAATGGATAAAACAGACATTCCCATTCCTCAGGGATCTAATTTCCCCATGGTAAACACTTTGCGCCCACAACCTTCAGCGGCGGCAAATTTTATTATTGAGCGTGCATTGGCCACACCAGCGGGGGAAAAATTAGCTATTGCTATATTAGGTCCCTGCACTAATATCGCTTCGGCTGTATTATTAGAGCCCAAAATCATCCCGAAACTCTCTGTCAATTATTTAGGCTTCTGGTATGATGTGCCGACGGCCACTTGGAGCAAGCGAGAATTTAATACGAATAATGACCCGAATGCAGTCGATGTTTTATTAAATACAGCTAACTTGGAATTTCGCGTCATGACGGCCACGACCAGTCAGCATTTAGAATTTGAAAAAACTGTAATGGATGAATTACTAAAAGGGAAAGGAGGAATTGGAGATTATTTGATTGATCGCTGGGAAAGCTATGATCGGTTTTGGAAAACGACCGACCTAGAAAAAACAAAGTGGACCATGTGGGATGTGGCGATTCTAGAGGCGATTGCTTATCCAGAATTATGTGAACAAAAAATGGTCATGACTCCGCACGATAATTTGGCTCGAGAAATTGGGGTGTATACTAAAATTGATGTACCTGCAATGAAGGCTAATTTTGATCGGGCTTTGCGTGCACATTTAAGGGAGTAGTCGAAATATATAGTAAAAAAGACTGTTCGATAATCTATTTCAAAAAACAAACTTACAACATGTAAGTTCTCAATGATGAATGAAAAATGATGAATAACCAACAGGACGTAAATACTGGATTTTTAACCTTTAGTGGAATCATCAGAGAAAGTTCAAACTCAAGTGTCAAGTAAAAATCTATTAACCAACTAATGAATTCAAAAATTATAGGATTATTCTCAGGACCAATCGCATTTATATTATGCTTACTTTTCTTTCATCCGATAGGTTTAAGTGTTCAGGCCAATGCCGTCTTAGCCACCACCTTATGGATTGCGATCTGGTGGATTACAGAAGCTATTCCGATTGAAGTCACTGCTTTATTACCCATCATTTTGTTTCCATTAACTGGCGCCTTAGGTTTATCAGATACAACGGCTGCCTTTGGACATAAATATGTGTTCTTATATTTTGGTGGTTTTGTCATTGCGATTACCATTGAACGGTGGAATCTACACAAAAGAATTGCGCTGAACATTATCAATTTTATTGGAACGAATGTCACGAACATTATTTTAGGCTTTATGATAGCGACCGCCGCGATGTCTATGTGGATTTCTAATACGGCTACTTCAGTCATGATGCTTCCTATTGGGATGGCCATTATTTCCCAGTTAAGAGATAATCCGGATACTATTGAAGATGAAAATCTAATATTTGGAAAGGCCTTAATGTTGGCTATTGCGTATAGTGCTTCTATTGGCGGGATGGCTACCCTGATAGGTACGCCTCCAAATTTAGTGTTAGCTGGGGTAGTCGAAAAAACGTATGGTGTTGAAATTACTTTTGTTCAATGGTTTACCTTTGGTTTTCCAATTTCCATAGTACTACTTTTTATTTGTTGGTTGTATTTAACCCGTTTTGCTTTTCGGTTTAAACAAAAATCATTCCCTGGTGGGAGAGCGGAAATAAAAAAGCAGGTCGCTGCTTTGGGACCAGTAAGTCATGAAGAGAAATTGATTTTCGGAATCTTTATTTGTACCGCCTTAGCTTGGATTAGTCGTTCCATTTTTTTGAAACAATTTATTCCCGCTATTGATGATACCATCATTGCTATGATTGCGGCCATTGTTATTTTTTTGATACCCACTAAAAAAGGAGATCGAAATTTATTGACTTGGGAAGAAGCCCTCAAATTGCCTTGGGGTATCCTTTTATTATTCGGAGGTGGAATGGCTTTAGCAGCAGGATTTTCGGAAAGTGGATTGGCGAAATGGATTGCTTCTCAAATGACTTTATTACAAGGTGTAGCTATTATTATTTTGGTTATCTCTATGATTGCTGCGGTTAATTTTCTAACTGAAATCACTTCTAATCTAGCTACTACTGCTATGTTATTACCAGTACTGGCACCAATGGCATTGACGATTGATGTGCATCCATACATTTTGATGGTTGCGGCTACGGTAGCCGCATCTTGTGCGTTTATGTTGCCAGTTGCCACGCCTCCCAATGCCGTTGTTTTTGGATCAGGTTATCTAAGAATACCAGATATGGTCAAAGCAGGAATCGGAATGAATATTATCTCTATATTGCTATTAACTTTGTTTGTTTATTTTGTATTACCTCTCTTATGGGGTTTTGATCCTAGTGTATTTCCCTTAGAGTTAAAATAAGAACTTGTCTAAGAAAATTTCCATAAAAAAAAGCCAACTATCAAATTGATAGTTGGCTTAAATAGTGTTGTTATAGTTTCTTTTTACTGAACTTTATTTTCTTTAAAAAAAGGATCTGAATTACTTCACCATCACCTTTTTATTGCCTACTAATTGTCCATCTGCAACAATCGTTAAGTGGTACATTCCGCTTGGTGCTTGGTTCAATTGAATAGCTACTGGTGTGCTATTGATTTGATCCAAGATAACTGTCTGTACTAATTGTCCCATTTGGTTATGAATTTGAATCATACCGCTTTGACCAGCTAAGCTACTTAAGTCTACATTCAATTCATCAATTGCTGGGTTAGGGAATACATTGATGCTATTAGTAGTAGCTGTACTTGCATTCAACTGAGTGCTAGTTACATCTGTAGTTTGTGTAGTCCCTGCTGCTGTAAGTTGTCCATTGAATAATCGTCCAACTATAGAGGTACTTGTTACTCTAGATTTATTAGAATAAGTTGTTGTATTATCCAAGCCACCCGCTACTGTTACTGTTTCTACTTTCTCACATATTAAAGCATATGATGCATCTAATAATTTTGCGATTACAATATAGTCGCCTGCAGGAACATTTGAGAATACTTGTGTTGCATCACAATTCGTACAGCCATCTACAGTAGTTGCATAGTCAGGTGTCAAAACTAAAATCTGTGTCAATGGTGCATTCATGTTTGTCACGGTAATACTTCCTGCTCCAGCAGTAATATCAATTGGTGTACAATCATTGATTACATCTGGAAAACAATCTCCTTCTACTCCTACTGGATCAGTTTCTCCTAGGAAACGCTCGCTACATCCAACTACTCTTGCACATCTTAAGTAACATGCTTTCTTGCTATCCGTTACCGTTAATTGTAAATCATCTCCATCATTATCTGTTACAAACACCCAGCTAGTAGTACCTGGTACACTTGGATCAATACCTGCTTCGAAGCCTCCTGCAGCGATGAATGCATCATAAGCAGCTCCAACATTATTTTCATCTACTCCTAATTGTCCTAAATCTTGACATGCACTGAATTCGCCTTCTGATTTGATCCATACTACTTCTACTTCTAAACCATTAGATGCAGAAGGTGCTGCTGCATTGCTGATTACAAATGTGCCGTTGTCACAAGCGCTTGCTACAATTGCTCCACCATCTACTGTTACTACTGAACATGGATCAACTGGATCAACTGGATCAACTGGATCAACTGGATCAACTGGATCAACTGGATCAACTGGATCAACCGGGTCAACTGGATCAACTGGATCAACTGGATCAACCGGATCAACTGGGTCAACTGGGTCAACTGGATCAATATTACATGTTTCTATAGTAAATGTAAAAGTCTTTTCAGAGCACATCTCACCTGCTAGTCTAGCTTTTGAAAATATTTTTGCAGTTACATTATAAGTACCTCCGACAATTGAAAAACTTCTAGAATCATAAGGTGTATAGTTCTCTAATTTATCACTAGTCACTGCTCCACGTATCCAAATCTTTGCACTGCCTACGTGACCGTCTGTTTGTAATCTGATAAAGCCTTTTTCAAAATTAATATCTTTAGCACAAACCTTTTGGCCTTCTGCTATATTAATGGTCTTCTGACCATCTGCACTCACTAATACAAGCCCTGTTGTTGTTCCGTCACAACTTGGATCAACTGGGTCTACTGGGTCTACTGGGTCTACTGGGTCTACAGTACATGTTTCAATAGTAAATGTGAAAGTCTTTTCAGAGCACATCTCACCTGCTAATTTAGCTTTTGAGAAGATTTTTGTAGTTACATTATATGTACCTCCAACAATTGAAAAGCTTCTAGAATCATAAGGTGTATAGTTCTCTAATTTATCACTAGTTACTGCT
>CALJIY010000355.1 GCA_937973945.1 uncultured Saprospiraceae bacterium
ATAACAGATGACCAAATTCAATACCTACCTAAAACTAACAAGCTTATTTTTCTTGTTTTCTGGTTTCTTTGGATTAACGATCCCTTCTTTATTAGAATCTGTACCTGAGGAAGTACCTGTAGAAGAAATTACTGATTTTCAGAATGTCACTATGTGTGCCCCCATCAGGCGATTTAAGATTGATATGGACGACATTTTAAAATCAACGACACCATTAGCGCCTAAGCTAAACCCAAAATGGACCACCCAGCTTCAGATTACCTCGTCTACCAAAGAAGCTAAGGAATTCTTTAGTCAAGGCTTATTTTATCTATATGCCTTTAATCATGCGGAGGCAGATCGATCTTTTAAAGAAGCGATTCGTTTAGATCCGGATTGTGCGATGTGTTATTGGGGAGTTGCCTTAGCGCTTGGACCAAATATTAATATGCCAATGCCAGAAGCCAATAATTCGGATGCTTATAAGTACAGTCAAAAGGCATTAAAGCTGAGTGAAAATATTTCCAACATTGAACAGGCCTTAATTAAAGCCTTGATAACGAGATATGCTGAAAATCCACCAGAAGATCGTTCTCCTTTAGACTCTATATATGCAGATGAAATGCGATTTGTTTCTCAGCGATATCGAGATGAGATGGACATCGCTACTTTATTCGTAGAATATTTGATGGATTGTATGCCTTGGCAATATTGGGAAGCAGATGGTCGCCCTAAAGCTAGAACTAGAGAGGTATTGGCGGTCTTAGATTACATCGCAGAAAAAGAACCGAACCACCCTGGAGCGAATCATTATTACATACATGCGGCCGAAGCGGTACATCCAGACTTGGCGGAGGCTAGTGCTGATAAATTGACGGCTTTAAATTTAGATGCGGGGCATTTAGTGCATATGCCTTCTCATATCTATATCCGAACGGGTCGCTATAACGATGCCTCTGTCGCCAATCAAAAAGCAATGCTGGTAGATGAGGAATATATTGAAAGATGTAATCTTCAAGGAATTTACCCTGCTGCTTATTATCCACATAATATACATTTTTTATGGTTTGCGGCTAGTATGGAAGGACGTAGTGAAGTGTCTATTGAAGCTGCTCGTAAATTGGTGACAAAAACACCAAAGGCAATGCTTGCAAAAGTGCCAAGATTAGAACGTTATTTTGTCGTTCCCTATTTTTCCTTAATTCGGTTTGGGAAATGGGACGAGGTACTCCAAGAAGCTCAACCAGATGAGGATATGAAATATGCCCAAGTAATGTGGCACTACGCTAGAGGTATGGCATTTGCCAATAAAGGAAAGTTAAGAAAAGCAAAGAAAGAATTGAAACTGGTAGAAGCGTGTATTACAGATGAAGCGATCATTGCTTTAGACATGCTTAATTTCCCAACAGTAAACTTATCCAAAATGGCTTCCTTAGTTTTAAAAGCAGAAATTGCTGGTCGAAAAGGAAAGTTTGAGGAGAAAGTTGCGCATATAAAAAAGGCAGTAACTATACAAGATGGCTTGCGATATAGCGAACCACCTCATTTTTATTATCCGCTTAGACAAGCTTTAGGCGCGGCACTTTTAGAAGCGAACAAACCAGTAGATGCAGAACGAGTTTATAAAGAAGATTTGGTGAAATTTCCAAATAATGGATGGTCGTTATTTGGATTACAGAAAAGTTTGTTATTACAAAAGAAGAAGGATGCAGCAGATGCTATAAAAGCGGAATTTGATACTGCGTGGGAGAAATCGGATGTGGTCTTGGAGGCATCTGTGATGTAATGAATAAGGGGACAGGTGTCGGGTGTCAGGAGTGATATATATCGTGGTAATTAGATCGTTAGCTATTAAAGTGGTAATAATCCGTTGTTAAAAAATCCATTGTCATGTGTTTTTTAACAACGGATTATTTTTAACAACGGATTTTAGACAGTTTGACTAGATGAATAATATTAGTTTTTAGCTGACCATTTAATTAAGAATTTATACGATTGTATCATTGTTTCTGACCCTGAAATCACACTGCTGGCTCCTAATCAACAAATTGCACTCTGCTCCATTTTTCAGGTAAATGGGTATCATAAATTCCATGAATATTCAACACCATTGCAGGATGTGGCTGTACCTCTTTACCGCCTACCATTAACTTTTGAAATCTGCCTAGAAACATCTTCCATATATCTCCATTAGTAGGAGGCAAGCTTCTACCATTCGCTAGTAAGGCTAAACTACTCCAAGGGATTCCAATTTCCAAACTCCATCCTTTATCTATATGGCTATTGTTGTTTAACGTCCCATCAATTTGCACCGCTGTTTCCAGATTTGGTAAATCATAATTGGTGAAGGCCCATCGAATTCCTCTAGGATGGGTTCCTTTCCAGAAAGAAGCACCGCTACGGTCATAATCTCCCCCAAAGGTATAGGCTTGTTTTTGATGGACATCAAATTGTGGGATATCAAATTTACTCCCTTTTGTATAGGCATCTTTCCAAATAAAAAACACTTCATAAATCGTATTGGCCGCATTCACTTCCAATTCATAATAACAGTCTCCGCCATCAATGAAAACTTCTAAATCATTTTCTAAGAAAATAATACTATCTCTTTCTGTTAGCTTAGCTTCCACAAAAGGTTCTTCTGCTTCAAAAGCAATGTAAAGATGGGTGTTATTCCATAGCATGGCTGTTTGGGTATCATACATTCCAGGGTCTCCAGTGACCATATCTACAAAACGCTTGCTCCACTTAGCCTTCTGCCAAATAGGCTTATTGATATTGCCATCTATCTTGATGGAGGAGGATATTTTCTTCGCGGTATAATCTGAGTTTTTATTTGTTTTCATTTCTGTCGATGTCATTATTTTACAGCTTATTTTTTAAATTCAATCGCTTAATCATACACTTCCACTACTAATTCAATCTCCACTGCTTGTGCTCTTGGAAGCGAAGCCACGCCAATTGCCGCCCTAGCATGTTTTCCTTTTTCACCAAACACCTCTACCATTAAATCAGAAAAGCCATTGATGACTTTTGGTTGTTCAATAAAATAAGGATCAGAATTGACCATTCCTAATACTTTGACAATACGCTTTACCTTATTCAGATTACCGAGCATTGCTTTTAGTACTGACAATTGATTGATAGCAGTCAGTCGAGCGCCTTCATATCCTTTTTCAATAGAAATATCTTGTCCCAGTTTTCCGCTGATTTCTGTTCCATCTGCATAACGAGGTCCTTTTCCTGCAAGGAAAATTAAATTGCCCGTTCGAACACCATTCACATAATTGGCAACGGGTTGCGGTGGAGTGGGGAGCGTAATATTTAATGCAGCTAACTTTGCTTCGGGATCGTAATCTGCTTCAGGTTTATCTACTGTAGCTAATTTTGTTTTGGAGTCCTTGCCTGCTTCGGGATTGGGTTCTTGATAGCAACTAGCTAGGGTCATTGCTATAAAAAGAATCGATAAAAATGATAGATAAATATTTTTCATTATTTTGTTTTTTTAAATGTCTTGTATTATATAGAGTTTGTAAAAGCATGTATCCTACTACTGGACAAGAGAAAAGATATGAACTTCGTTTAAAAACTGACCAAATTTCGTTGTTTGCAACCGAAAACTGTCTCTACTCTCTGGTCTATATTCTAAATCCATATTAATTACTTCTAGGCAGAAAATCAGCAGCTTCCCAGAGTGGGTTGCTTTCGTAATAGTTTCCATTAGTGATCACGGCAGAAACGGTCCTCAGATTTGAAATGTCTGTCAAAGGATTTTTATCTAAAATGGCAATGTCTGCTTCCTTTCCAATTTCTAATGTCCCTGTTTGGGAATCCATTCCCATGACTCTTGCTGGAATAATCGTGGCCGTTTGAATGGCTTCCAAAGGAGTTAGGCCAGCTAATTTATGATAGGTCTCTATTTCTAAATATAGACAAAAAACGGGGACTGCATTATCTGTTCCTGCAACAATAGGGATACCTGCTCTGAAAAATTCTCCTACGACTTCAGCCCCTTTAGTATATTTGGCAATTTCTTTTTTTGCTTGATCTGGTAGCTTTCCTTTTCGGAATCTTTTACCTTCCCATAGTTCATAAGCAATTCGATGAGCATCAGGTTCTACTGTTTCAAGGAGGGTTCCTTCAATGGTACTATTGACGAGTCTTAAATTCAAGGTTGGGTCTAATGCAATCTTATTATCCAATAAAAAATCAATCGCATTTTTAATTTGTTCAGCGGATACTTCTGGATTTTCTAACATATCTCTTCCCGCTTGTAGTTTTGTTTTTTCAGGAAAAATAGCAGAGTAAATGGCTCGGTCATGACTAAACATATCCATGCCCAAATTTACAGCATTTACAATGTTTTCAACAGCTACTGGGATATGCCCTGTGACAGACATGCCCCTTTTATGTCCTTCTTCTGCCAATACTTTAAGAACATCAGGTGTCAAAGAATTATAGATTTTAACTTGTTTGTAGCCTTTGTTATGATACATTTCAACTACATCTCTTGCTTCCTTCGCATTAGTTGCTCGAATGATCCCATTGCCTTTTTTCCCTGGTCCATCGGTCATGCCTGCCAAAAGAATATCGGGCCCTAATAGGCCATCTTTGGCTATACCATCTCTAAAGGCAGTGGCAAATTCCACCTCATTTCCGTTATCTCTAATGGTCGTTACCCCGCCTGCTAAATAGGCTGGTGCCCACTGTACTTGATTAGAATGAGCATGCATATCCCATAAACCAGGCATAAGTGTTTTTCCACTTACATCAATAACTTTTGCATTGTTAGGAATTTCAATTTGGGAACGTTTTCCAATAGAAGTAATTTGACCATTTTCAACAATCACGGTCATATCTTTTTTAGTGACATCACTTAAGCCGTCTACTAAATCCCCACCAATTAATGCTAGGGACTTTGTTGGTTCTCCTTTTAGCTTGTTGGTATATTCCGTCAGTGCATTGATTTGTTCTGTTACATGGCCCGCTATAAAAATAGGCATTGCTTCTTCATATCCATTTTTTATGATTTCTCTAATTTGAGTATTAGCTTTTACGAGTGCCACCAGATTTTTATCTTTATCTAACCAAACGGTACGACCACCCCAATTAATGCCCTCTACCACATATCGGTCGAGCCTAACTTCCTTCCCATTTATCTGTGCGATATCCTCTGCCTTATGGCTAATGGAAATTTCCCCACGAGGCAAGGTTGGTATATTGCTAGACCCTCCTTTCTTGAAATAATATTGATACAACATTATCTCTATTCCTGCGGGTATATTACTATGTAATGGAAAGAAATAGCTAGGCGTTTTACTAGTAACCACATCAAAATGTTTTTCCCAAATAGAAACACTATCTGCGGTCAATTCCATTTTGAAGATATTGGTTGTATCTTCTTTGACAATGCGTCTACTGAAATAAGAGATTGGAGATAAATCCATGTTGAGTTCTAACTTAGCTTCCACTCCAGTGATTCTTCCTCTTTCATTCTCTCCTTGTAAGGATTTTACAACAATAGTTGATTTATCGGAAGTGATGCTATAAGTTTCTTCGCCTATCATGGATTGTCTTCGGTAGATCAGAAATGTTCCTTCATCATCCATTTTTGTTACTTCTTTATTCATTTTTATTCCTTCATTAGCAACATTTTTCAATGTTTCTGATGAGGTGGAACATCCAGATAGAGCAAGTAGTAATAAGAATTTTATGGAAAAAATAAATGGTTGAATTGTTAGTGTATCGTATTTTAATTTCATGAATTTCTTTTATGATTTGAATTAGAGTAGATGCCAAAATCATTTGTAAACAACGAGGTTTTATTATTTTTCAACGAAATCTGTCTCTATTCTCTGCTCTATTCTCTATTCTCTACTCTATTTCAATGTCTCCCTAAAAAACCGTAACCAGTTGAGCCCAAGTATTTTTTCAATATCACCTGTACTAAAACCTCGTTTGTCTAATAATCTGGCTACATGTCTATATCGATCTGTAGTGTCTAATTCTGGAATCCAGGGGGGCCATTGAACTTTATAAGATGGTTTGAATCGAGTTAAACGTGGCACATACCAATTTTCACGAGTAGCACCCGTTGCTGCTAAACCTTGAATGGCAAAATCTGCGGCTAGACCCACATGACCGATTCCTCCAACGTTAACAGCATGTTCGATGTGGCCAACATAAGTTTCCAACGTAGTTTTTTTACCCAATTCTGGACCAATCATATAGCCCAAACAAATAATGCCCAGCACGCCACCTTTGTCGGCCATAGCCCGAATCTGTTCATCTGTTTTAGCACGCGGATGGTTTTTATGTAAAGCCTCACACATAGAATGGTTAATGGAAACACCAGTTTTGCTAAATTGGATACCTTCGTTAGTAGTTTGATGACCGCAATGAGAAAGATCGATGATAATGCCCAAATCATTCATCCGTTCGACAACTTTGACTCCGAAATCTGACAATCCTGCATTGGTTCGTTCGGTACAGCCATCTCCTATTAGATTTCGTTGATTATAGGTCAATTGCATCCATCGCGTACCTGCATGATAAAAAATGTCTAAGTTATCAATCGATTTTTCAAGCATGGTGGTATTCTGAAATCCCAACATTACAGCTACTTTATTTTCTTTCTTGGCTCTGATAAAATCTTCTGCACTCGTAGCACAAATAAACCGATCAGGATTTTTCGCAATCCTTGCTTTCCATTCCGTTATGGATTTGAGTGCTCTAGGTAGACTCCCTGAATCTAATGAAGCATTGAAACCAGTATAACCAGACTTGGCTAGCGCTTTGTCAGAAACTTCATTCCAATTACGAGTAATGACTATACCGTCAATAACGATTGCTTCCTCGTAAATTTTGTCAATATTTTTTTTCCTGAATATGGATGATGCATCATGGCCTGGATTAGTGCTATCACCAAAACTACTCAAAAGATACTCAGAAAAAAGTATACTTAGTGGCAATGATTTTAAGAATTTTCTACGGTTGGATTGCATAGTGAAATATTTTATTTTCTTAAACAACTTCTCTATTCCCTAAAGTAAAACAATCTTTTCTCTATAAAGAATTTAGGTGTATTTTTTAGCGAAGACTGGGCTGATTTTTTTAGGTGATGATCCTATTCCTTAAAAGTAGGTTGTAGGAATACTGATAGACTGATAATTACTAGGGCATAGTTATGTGAGGCATGGAAGGCTGTATATAGTTAGGAAGAAGAGTGTGTATTAGCTATTTTTATTTTATAGTTGCTTTAAAAAATTTGCAGACGCTTGGTCGCTATTGAAGATCAAAATCTGCTTTTCCCCCTTTAATCGTTCTAGTTTTTTTAACAAACTTTTTCTTCTAGTCAAGTTAAAAGTGGCAACGTAATGATAGAATTCAAAATCAAAACGTTCTTTGCATCCTGTTGTCATATCGGGTCTGACTTGTCCTCTATATTGTAGAATTCTTTTAGTGATTCGCCCTAAACACTTGAAGGTGGAATAATCTAAATAAATGATGGTATCTGCTTTTTCAATCCTAATGTCCATTGTACCACCATAGTTTCCATCAATAATCCAATTGGGTTTATTAGATAAATTTTCTACTATCGCACGCCATGCCGATTTCTCTGTTTCTACCCAATTTGGTTTCCAATAGTATTGGTCTAAATGGATTACCTGCAAACCTGTTGCTTCACCCAACCGCTTTGCTAAAGTAGACTTTCCGCTACCACTACAACCAATGATCATGACTCTTTTCATCGTTTATCAAACATGTTGGTCTATTAATATTTGATTCCCATCTGGGTCCACAAAAATCATATTGGCAGGTCCAGTAGTCGATTCGTCTGCTTCTGAAAGTAATGCGATATCTTGTGCTTTTAACTGTTTTTGAATTTGTCGCACATCGTCAAATTCTGCTAACTTTTCAGCCTTTTGAGACCATCCAGGGTTAAAGGTTAATATGTTATTTTCAAACATACCTTGGAATAAACCAATATTGGTTTCACCATTTTGCATGATGTAATAATTCTTATCTGGGTCTCCTGCGAATACCGTGAAGCCTAATTTTTCATAAAATTCTTTGGAGACATTTAAATCTTTTACAGATAGACTGATGGAGAATGCGCCTAGTTTCATATTTTCTAGTTTAAATTAGTTAAGCTAAATTAAAGATAGGAATTTATTTCGGAATGTGACTATTCTTATTGATTCTTTGCCATCTGTTGAAAAGGATTAAAAGAAGCCAGAAAGGCAAAAAAAATCCCCTACCAACTAACTTGTTGGTAGGGGAAATTTATAGGAAAGAATATGAGAAAACTACTACTTTAGGACACTACTAGATGTTTTTGAAGAGTAGAGAACCGAGAGCAGAGAATAGAGACAGATTTCGCTTAAAATTTATAAAATTTCATTGTTTCATTGAACGAAATGCATCTCTATTCTCTCTTCTCTGCTCTCTGTTCTAAACAAAGACTAGATCCCTTTAGTTACCTGCTGTATCAGCTGAACAAGCTTCTTTTAAAGCGTCTAACTCCTCTTGACTATTAAGGGTCGTTTGAGTGTCATCTGCTAATTCAACAGTTAATGGAAAACCAATTGTTACGCCTGCTTCTGTGTCTGCATCAGGATTCGCTTCTTTCCACTCTTGGATAGCCGTTCTCTTAGCTGATCTATCTTCAACAGATACTGCGGTTCCATCAGGTAAAACGATCGTTATTGGATAAACAGCACTGAAACATCTTTCGCCTCTATCACCTCTATCTCCGCCTCTGTCACTACCACAAGTTTCTTTCAATGTTGCTAATGCCATTTCAGAATCAATTGTTACAATAGAGCTATCTTGTAATTGTACATCGTAAGGGAATGCGATTGATGGGCGCTCTTCTGCATCAGGATTTGCCTCTTTCCATGCTGCAATTGCTGCCTTTGCTGCCTCTTTATCTGCTGCTTCTGCTGTGCTGCCATCAGCGAATGCTATCGTTACTGGAAATACAGTGCTGTAACAGTTTCTGCTACCACTTCGATCATTGTTGTCTCTGCCGTCTCGGCCATTATTGTTGCCGTCTCTACCATTACCTCGATCGCCACTACATGCTTGCTTTACTTCTTGTAAGGCGTCTGCATCTGCTATATCTGTAATTTCACCGTCTATATCTATTTGAAGGGGGAATACTAAAGAGGGTCTTTCTTCTGCATCAGGATTTGCCGCTTTCCATGCTTCTTTCATTTCTTTTAAGGTACCTTGGTCTGCTGCCTCGGCAGTTGTTCCATCAGGGAAAGCTATACTTAAAGGGTAAACTAAATCGTAACAAGAGCCTGTACCATTTCCGGCTCTAGCCGCCTCTGTAGTTACTTCGGTATCTGTTGTAAAATTTTCAGTCAGTTCATCAATACCTTCTTTATCACAAGAAGTAAGGATCATGGCAATTGCAAAAACAAAGAATAGGCTTAATTTTGAAATGTGATTTAACATGGATTTAATGTTTTAAAACTTTAAAGTAAATGGAGCCTTTTAACAGTCGGGCATTTTACTATAGTCGGTTGATAATCTTGGTGGCAGTTAATTTTAGTTGGTTGATTTATTACCTGCAACCTTTCCCTCCTATAAGCCAGATGCTTTGAAGATGTACTCAAAAAAAATAAAAAAAGTTTTAAAAAATTAAAAATCTTAGTTAATTGCAATGGTTTATATTGCAAACGGCATAAAAAAGTGATTTTTGATGCTCCTATTATGCTTGTTCTTTTTTCATTGAAAAAAAAGAACCAAAAATTCTAGTCCAAAAAACTCGCTCCGCTCAGACAGTTTTGGACTAGCCAACCCGCTTAGATGTTGA
>CALJIY010000356.1 GCA_937973945.1 uncultured Saprospiraceae bacterium
GGATATGTCTAGGATGGGATTGAGTAAAGTCTGGTATACAAACATGTGGTATCAGTCAAGCATGATGAAGTTTCCTAGATTTGGAAAGTATCAGGAGTTACAAAGTCTTGTTTTAGGTAAGTAATCCTTACCCAGATTATAAAACCTTTGTAAGTCCAAGCATTCTTTTAGCCAGCTTGTATAACTATTTTGGATAAGTCGCTGCAAAAGTACTAATAAAACTGAGTAAACAAGTAAACTTATCTTTTTTTTAATAGATTAATCATCTACTGTTTACAGTCACTTAGCCAGTTTTTAGTCATGGAAAAACATGCTTAATTTAAAGAATATATTTTTTAACAATAAATAATTCATTGTTAAACAAATACAAAGACAGTGTGTAGTGATCATTTGCCTGCTCAAAAAAAAATGGAACGGAAATTTAGGCAAAATAAAGCTGTCACAATTACTTAAAAAAAAAACTACTTTAAAAGCTGAAAAAATACAACTTGTCTTATTCTTAAGAATTAGTTGGATTTGTACTAAAATGTAAACTTCCAATAAAACAACCTCCCACACATTTAGCTTAACACAATTCCCCACTTATAACCTATTAGCAATTTCCCAAGACTGATTGATGGATAAAAAGCTATAGTTCGTAAGGAGGTAGGTACATTTTAACTATGTACGCCTCCTTATAATTTGAAATTTGTTGTTTTAATTCTAAATATGACATTCCATGGCCGATACTTTTCTTAAGAAGTAAGCCAATAGTACTTTTCAAAAGTTTTTCTCATCAAGGGAATACTATTGGTATTACTTCTTTTAAAATGTCCATGCTTTTAAAGAAGTTGTCAAATTTCTAATTAGGAACGTTGCAAGTCGGAATATCTATTTCCTTTCTTATATTGTGTTAAAACATGACGAGTTGTCAGAGAGGTTTTCTTTGGCAGTTTATCTAATGGAAACCACGCAACTTGTTTAAATTTTTTGGGTTCTTTACTATCTATTAAGCCTGTCCAGGTGCTTGTTTCAAAATATAAGGTTACTACATTACTTAATTTGTTCTTTTTGTGAAGTACGTGTACTAGCTTTAAATCCTTTTCTTCCAATTTAATTCCAACCTCTTCCTCACATTCCCTTATCAAAGCTGCTTTAGCAAATTCCGCACTTTCTACACGACCGCCTGCTAGTGTGTATTTTCCTCCTTGTCTTGTGGTCTGCAGCAGAAATAAAACCTTTCCAAGATTTTTAAGAATTACCCGCGCCTTAATCTCAAACATATATAGTGTTTTAACATGTATAGCTCAAAGTAGCTGTTTGGTGATTACTCCCAGTGAATTAATAGATTGAATAACTGATACTCAAGCTATTAAACTAAATTCTTGCCACAAATGAAACTGACTTTTTCCCAAGAGTTATTCAATTCGTTCTATTAAGTGATGTATATACTAATAAATTTAAATTATATCTATATGTGATAAAATCACTTTTCAGGATGTAAATTTGCACTTTTACCTTAAAAAATAGCTAAAGAGTCTAGGAAAGAATGAAGATTTCCTATTATTTCCTATTTTTGCAGCTTCCTATACAGAAGTGGTTCCAAGGATTTGCACTTCATTCTTTATCTCCTTATTATGAAGGTGTGTTTTAAGAATGTTACTTAGTAACGATGAAATAATAAATCAGTCAATTTGGACGAATTTATTTTGTTTCCAGTTTTTCTTAAAAAATCCTTGCATAGCAGAGCTACGGAAGTATTTTTTAAGGAAAAATGGAGGCAAAAGAGACCGTCTAGATGACGGAGTTATTGTTTTATCGTTACTTAAATCCTAAATAGGGTCTAAATTTAAGACTAGAAGCAGAAATTTCTAGGTTTCTCCAAAACATAATAGTTGTTGAACTCTTTTACTACTAGATTAGTGGTAAGGGTAGGTCTAAATCTCCAGCAATCTGGGGCAAAACAAATAAAGAATAGTATCACTTACTTTATTTATCTTGTCCAAATTAGCTTCATCACCGACTTTCAACGTACAAGTAAGAAAATTAGAATTGGAAATATCCGTTCTTAAAGATAGAAAAAATTAACTATGACATTTAGTTCTAAAATCTCTGCTCCGAGAGTGTATAATAGCGTGTTAGATACCATTGGTAATACTCCACTGGTAAAACTTAGACAAACAACTGGAGTAATAAAGGCAGAGGTTTACGGCAAAGTTGAAGCCTATAATCCTGGTCATTCTGCAAAAGATAGGGTGGCATTGTATATGGTGGAAAAAGCAGAGCGAGAAGGAAAAATTAAACCAGGGGCAACAATTATTGAAGCTACTAGTGGAAATACGGGTTTTAGTTTGGCAATGGTTTCGCTACTAAAAGGGTACAAATGTGTCCTTACCGTTACTAGTAAAATTTCTGATGAAAAATTACGCTTGCTCCAGTCTATGGGGGCAGAAGTAATCGTATGTCCTAAAGATGCGAAACCTGAGGATCCTGATTCTTATTACTCCATGGCCAAACAGCTCAAAGCGGAAATTCCTAACTCTTACTACTTAAATCAAAATTTTGATTTGGCGAATAGAGAGGCGCATTACCACTCTACTGGGCCAGAAATATGGCAACAAACAGAAGGTAAAATTACGCATTATGTATGTTGTGTGGGTACTGGTGGAACTATTTCGGGTACAGCGGAGTATTTAAAAGAACAGAACCCAGATGTACAAATCGTTGGTGTAGATGCCTATGGTTCGGTGTTAAAGAGATATTGGGAGACCAAGGAATTTGATACAAAAGAAATATATCCTTACAAAGTAGAAGGTCTAGGCAAAACTATTATACCTGGCTGTGTTAACTTTGACGTGATCGATAAAATGATCAAAGTACATGATAGAGATAGTGCCAAACGTGCAAGATCACTGGCCTCAAAAGATGGTTTATTTGTAGGTTATTCGGCAGGTGCTGCTTTACAAGCGGTCTACAAGATGAAGGATGAACTGACAGAAAATGATAAAGTAGTGGTGCTATTCCCCGACCATGGAAGTCGATACTTAGGCAAAATTTATAGTGATGATTGGATGCAGGACATGGGCTTTATAAATGAACCTAAAGATCCTTCTTACAACTCTATTCTATATAGAAAATATAAACTAAGGTATAAGCGGATATATAATAAGGTGAACTATTATATTTCTACTAAAATGGGGATTTAGTATAGATTTTTTTTAAAACCTACATTTGGAACGTTAATTGCCAAATTAAATGTGCTAGACAGCTTATATTGCATAATATTAATTCATTACACCATAATACGACATATTGAGCGAAATCATCCTTACCATTGACGGAGTAGATTTAGTCGAATTGTACGGCGAGAAAAATTCAAAACTAAACCTATTAAGAGACGCCTTTCCTGATATCACCATCACCTCTAGAGGCAACAATGTTAAAATTGCCGGCGAAAAAAAACTAACGCAAAAAGCAAAATCTAAACTTGAAATGATGGTTCGAATGCTCCGAGAACACAAGGAGTTGACGGCCCATACGGTTGAAGATTTATTAAATGGAGAAAATCCCTTCGAAACAAAATTAAGTCCAGGCCCCTCTAACTCTACTATCGTTCACGGTAGAAATGGTAAACCTATTAAGGCCAAAACAAGAAACCAGCGCATATTAGTGGAGCAAGCAGAAATGAATGATCTGGTTTTCGCTATAGGTCCAGCTGGTACTGGTAAGACGTACACAGCGGTAGCGCTTGCCGTAAAAGCACTGAAAAATAAGATTGTCAAGAAAATTATATTAACTAGACCAGCAGTGGAAGCTGGAGAAAATTTAGGTTTTTTACCTGGTGATTTAAAAGATAAAGTAGATCCTTACTTACGCCCACTATATGATGCGCTAGATGATTTATTGCCTGCTGAGAAGTTACAGCAATTTATAGCAACTAGAGTGATTGAAGTAGCTCCATTGGCATTTATGAGAGGTCGTACCTTAGACAATGCTTTTATTATTTTAGATGAAGCGCAGAACTCTACATCGACTCAGATCAAAATGTTTCTAACAAGACTTGGTCCTACTGCGAAATGTATTATAACGGGAGACTTATCTCAGATTGACCTACCATATAGCCAAAAATCTGGTTTGCGTAGAGCCATCGAATTATTAGAGCATCTTGAAGGAATTTCTGTCGTCACATTGACTGCAGATGATGTAGTAAGACACCGTTTGGTAAAAGAGATTATTAAAGCTTACCAACGATCAGATGATTACTTTAGAGAGCAAAAGATGAAAGAGAAAGAAGAGAAGGAATTGATGAAAAAGGAACATAGAGATAAGGAATAAATCAATGCTTGGACATCGCGTCCAAGTTCTCACCAAGCAAGGGCATGAATTACTATAAGATAAGCATTACTACTAAAATTGAAAAGCAAGGTTTAATTATTGCACTATTGAGTCATAACGGCTTTGATGGCTTTGAGGAGGATGAATTTGGTATTAAAACGTATATTCAAGAAGAAGACTTTAATGCAAATCAACTCAATAATCTTGCTCAAGAATTTGGTTTTAATTATAAAAAAAAATTAATCCCTAATCAAAATTGGAATGCCATATGGGAAGCTAATTTCCAACCTATCCGAATTAATAATTTTTGTGCTATCCGAGCCGACTTTCACGCTCCCCTACCTGATGTGAAACATGAAATTGTTATCAATCCCAAAATGGCATTTGGCACAGGACATCATGAAACCACTCACATGATGATGGAAACAATGGAAGACATCGATTTCCAAACTAAGAAAGTTTTTGACTTTGGTTGTGGTACAGGGATATTGGCTATTTTGGCCAATAAACTTGGGTCAGAGCATATTCTAGCCATTGATATAGATCCATTATCCTATGAAAATACCCTAGAAAATGTAGCTATTAATCACTCGACTGGTATCTCTACTAAAGTAGGAGAAATTAACCTAGTGGAAGAAAAAGACTTTGATATTATCCTAGCTAACATTAACAGAACGGTCATTCTTGACACGCTTCCTACCCTCTATGAAAAAAATGTTTCTGGTGGCTATACGCTCTTATCTGGTATCTTAAATACCGATGAACAATTAGTTAAAGAGCATATTGCGCAAACAGGATTTTCTGTTCGCGATACTAAGCGCAAAGGAGAATGGGTTTGTATAAGCTTAGAAAAATAATCATTTTAACTAGGAAGTGGTTTAAAAATGTCCTTCTGATCGCATAGTATTTTAAACCTTCAATAGGGTTGTTCCTAAATAAGGAATACGTATATGAATTATATATTTTTTTGCTAGTTTTCTTCAAAAAATCAGTGCATAGCCTAGCTACGGACTTATTTTTTGGAGGAAACTGGCGGAAAAAGATATTTTCAGATATGTGTTTATTATTTAGAAACAACCCTAATGTCAAGTAATATACTTTTGTAACTACTATAACTCGAATAGTCCGCACTCCACTCCGAATTAACCACTCAAACACAACTCCACCCATACCTTTTTCGTTATAAAATAGACTTGTTCAGAAGTAATTAGTGGGCGATATGCCACCAAACAAGTCTAACAATACTCAATTCGTTCCGCCTTGCTTGCAAGGTAAAAATATCTAATTAATGCTTGTAAGAATTTTTACTACGTTGATCTTCCTTGTTTTTCTTTTCACCAATTCCCAAGCACAACGCTTAAAGGAGTTTTCTACGAATAAAGTAGAATTTTATCAGCAATTAGAAGACTACATGACCTCTAGTAAGCGAAAGGTCATGGAGGAAACTTTTGAAAATTTTGGAAGCAAATTCCAAGCAGGAGGCTTTAGTGCAGAAGAGCAGGATAGCATCATGGCGCGTTGTAATCAAATGCTACAACTTCGAATGAAATCTAGTCCCTATTTTAAAAACTAC
>CALJIY010000357.1 GCA_937973945.1 uncultured Saprospiraceae bacterium
CCCCACCACTATTACAGGCAGAGGAGTTGCTATCAGGAACACATGGATCAGCATCATCTGGATCACTATCAGATGGAACACCGTCTCTATCATTGTCTATAGTGTTATCGCCACAAGTCCAAGTTCCCGTGATGTTTGTAAAACCATAGGCTTCAGGACAGCTATAGGTGGGAGTACCCGGGCAATAAAATTGACCATCTTGAAAATATAAGGAAAAGCTAGTTTCTGTTTCTACATATAGGAAACTAAACCCACCAGATTCATAAACAGTAATAGTCGCTCCATTACAATCAAATGGATTAACACCTGCTGTTTCCTGTAACCAATCAAATTCTTCGAAGATAGGTGGTAGACCTCCTCCTGTGTTACAGGCGATTGTGTTAGGATTTGGAACACAAGGATCGGTATCATCTGGATCACTATCAGAAAGCGTTCCATCGCTATCCTGATCTACTACTGCTTCGCCACAAGACCAACTTCCTGTAATATTTGTGAAGCCATACGCTTCTGGACAATTATACGTGGCAGAACCTGGGCAGTAAAATTGACCATTTTCAAAATATAACGTAAAGGAATCACCTGTTTCCACATATAGAAAATTGAATCCACCAGATTCATACACGGTAATCGTTTCACCATTACAATCAAATGGATTGATATCAGTAGTTTCTTGTAACCAATCAAATTCCTGGAATATTTGAGGCAACTCACCTACTGTCTCACAAGTAGTACTATTCGGATTAGGAATACAAGGATCATTATCATTTGGATCTGTATCCGATGCAACACCATCTTGATCATTGTCTGTAATAGTGGCTCCACATTCCCATTCTCCTAATACTTCAACAAAATTGTAAGAGGACCTACAGTCAAATGTACACCAAACGGTTTCCCCAAAATATAAGGTTGCTGTATTTGCAGTTTCCACATAAACATATTCAAAACCAGCGAAACTTAAGTATGCGGTTACCTTAGTGCCTTCACAGTCATTAATATCAATGATAGTTGACAAGAATGGGTAATCAATGAACAACTGTGGAACGGTAGGTTGATCAGGACAACTATCCAAGATTGCTACTGGAACACAAGGGTCTGTATCATCAATATCTTCTGAGGCTGGCGTACCATCTTCATCTTCATCCACTACAGGAACAGGATCACATTCCCATCTTTCTACTACTACATTACTGTAAGTACCACAATTTGCTCCATTTCCTTGATTACAATATAAAGCACCATTTCCATTATAAAATATATGCCCATTTTGGTCTTCAATAGCAATGTAAGGATAGCCATCTCTACCTGTGAAAAGCGTAATTACTGTACCCGAACAATCCGTTAAATCTGTTTTATCACTTATCCAAGGGTAAATTGGTAAGAAAGAAGGTAAAGCATTCATTGCTTCACAAGCTGCAGTAACAGCGGCTATTGACACACAATTATCCCCATTGTTGAGAATAGTTGTCTCCTTTTCAGCGGCTATATGTGCGCAAATAACTTCTATCGCACAATCACTTAAAATAGGATTATCAATTATTTCCAATTGATTGGCAATGTTAGTTAATGGATTTAATCCACCGATATTGCTTAAGATAGGGTTATTTAGAATTTGTAAACCACCAATACTCGTTAGGTTATCAAATCCAATGATAGTAGATAATTGGTCCATGTCTACAATTGACAAGGTGGTCCCAATAGTTGTTACATTAGTAAATCCTAAAATGCCATTTAAAGCAGAATTACCCAGAAAAGCCAAACTACCTTCTATGACTGTCAAAGAGCTTAAGTTACCTACATCCACTAGACTATTGTTGAATGTGATGGTTAAGCTGCCAATAGTAGTTAAATTTTCTAATCCAGCTAAATTGGTCAATCCAGTGTTATCAATGATAATATTTCCTCCTATCGAGATCAGTTGACTTAGACCTGCAATGGAAGTTAAATCCGTACCATTGAATAATACATTCCCCTCTATTTCTGTACAATTTGGATAAGTTGCTACAAAAGTAGCGACGTCTGCATTCGAACGGAATTCTACATTACCTGAAGGACATTGGGGGAGTATCGTTATGGTTTTACATAATTGATCTATTACATCACAATTATTCCCCACAACTCTACAAATCTCATAATTACCAGGAGGAGGTAATGGAGATCGGTTGTCTCTAATAGGAACTGGAAGATTGAAAGTCCAATCTGCACTAGTTACCGGACCCGTTGACAAATCTTCTAGAATAATACTATCGGCTGTAATAACAAAATTAAAATTAGCTACCACTGCATCACAAGCTGGATCGGCAAATACTCTAATTGTAAAAGCAGTATCGCATCCAATTTCGGCATTTCTAATCGTACAAGTATAAGCGCCTGTTTGAACGTTTTCTGCAAAAAATCCTTCTGGTGTTATCTCAAAATCAATAGAACTGAATATTTCGTAATCCTCTAGAACTAAGGGTTCGCTAGGGCGTATCAATACGGTAGATCGACCACTAATTGGTTCACC
>CALJIY010000358.1 GCA_937973945.1 uncultured Saprospiraceae bacterium
TAGATATGCCTATAATTAAAGCGTAATAGGTCCCCTCTGCACTGGTATGCTGGGCAACAGACCGAGAGATAATATCGCGTGTAGGGCTCGCTTTTTTTGGCATATAGGGAGTGTGTTTTTAGGTGTAGATTCTAGGGTAAAGTTACGCTTTGTTCTACGGAAGGACAAGAAAAAAGGCTATTAATTATCACAAAAAGTTTATAAAATAACAAATAATAACCTTTTTGTTTATTTTTTGAAGCAGATTGTCAATTTGTTCTACTCATTGAATTGTTTCAGATGATGATCTAAATGTTTGTATACAGCTTTCCCCCATTGTTCAGAAGTAAAATATCCAAAAAATGGATGCGGATTAGACGTACATTTAGAAGCACACGTTTCTGAAAATTCACTAACAATTTTTAGCAATTCACTTCTTTTTGTTTCAAAAAGACTTGGATCTGGAATATATGGATCTATACCCATTTTTATGTTTTTAGGATATGGCCTATTATTATAATAACGAGATTTGAAAAATGGGGCAAGAATTCGTCCAATAAAAGCTCTTTTCATTGGGGTATCTCCATTGGCAATTTTTATTGATCTTGTTAAATGAGCCATCATTTGAGTAACGGACATTTTTCCCCAGTTTCTTTTTGAATGTATTGTTAGATTTCCTAGCCGAATTAAAATCTCCTCTTTTACTGCTTTATCGAATATATTTTTCATTTTACTAAAAATCTTTTAATATTTGAATCTAATCTAATAATTTCATCTTTATTATGCGCCTTAATTTCGACTACTAACTAATTTTTTTCGATAGTAGGACAAATCTTTTCTATGTTTCCTTCCTAACATAGCAATGGCTGATATCTGCGGAGAATTTGAGTTGAGAAAGGTAGTCGACATTTTGGAATAGAAAGATGACTGCCATTTTCCCCAATCACAGGCCGCCCGCAAATTTCAGCCATCCCTCGTAAAGCGGATTGCCAATATGCTGCATTAATTCCATTTTGACGGATTAACAATCCGTCTTACTTTTACCCTATGAATAAAGAAATCCTACGCCTAGCCATCCCAAACGTCCTAAGTAATATTTCTATCCCCCTACTAAGTACCGTAGATACGGCCCTAATGGGACGATTATCAGAATTACATCTAGGAGCGGTAGGAATAGGCGCGATGATCTTTAATATCCTCTATTGGAATTTAGGTTTTCTAAGAATGGGGACTACGGGCATCACAGCGCAAGCCTATGGTAAAAAAGAGGCGGCGGAAATCATTCATACTTTAGGTAGAGCGATGTTATTAGTGATATTGCTCAGTAGTTTACTGGTCTTATTCCAAAGACCACTCGCCACTTTAATGATCCAATTAATGAATATATCGGAGGAGCAGATACCGATGGTGCGCAGCTATTTTTTTATTAGGATATGGGCAGCACCTGCTACGATTGCTTTGTTTGCTATCATGGGCTGGTTTTTCGGAATGCAAAATTCGGTACTCCCTTTAGTATTGACCATTGTTATTAATGTCGTCAATATTATAGGCAGTTATTACTTAGTGCATACGATGGAGTGGGGGATCGCTGGGGTCGCATGGGGTACGGTATTGGCACAATATGTAGGGGTATTTGCTGCCGCTATTTTATTTTGGACCAATTACAGATCGACGCTTCAAGCATTTAATCAAAAAGCCTTGTATCAATGGCAGGCCTTACAATCCTTTTTGCAAATCAATAAAGATATTTTCATCAGAACCGTTTGTTTGACCACCGCTTTTGGCTTTTTCTATAGACAATCGGCGGCACAAGGAGCTAGTATTTTGGCTATTAATGTGATCTTATTGCAATTTGTGAATTGGATGTCCTATGGCGTAGATGGATTCGCTTATGCGAGTGAAAGCCTCGTCGGAAAATACAAAGGCGCTGGGGGCGGGCACCAATTAAAGGAAGCCATTCGCTTGTCTTTCTTCTGGGGGATCGGACTTGCCCTCGTTTATACGGTCGGGTATTTTTTCTTCAGTGATCTCTTATTGAATCTCTTTACTGACCAAGCCCATTTACTAGCAGCGAGTCAATCTTATTTAATATGGATTATTTTATTTCCATTGATTGGAACCCCTTGCTATATCTGGGATGGGGTCTTTATTGGCTTGACTGCTTCTAAAGCAATGCGGCAGACGATGTTGATTGCGGTGGCTATATACATTGGTTCATTCTATATACTACCATCTTCCTTATCTAATCATGCCCTATGGATGGCGTTATTACTATTTATGGCGGCTCGGGGTGCTTTGCAATGGTATTGGTATCATCGGTTTGTGAGGGTAGGAGGTTTGGAGTAGAGCGTGGCTGTCGCCACTTGTTCTGGTTGAACACAGAGACACTGGGGCACGGAGATATGAGAGTGGCTGTCGCCACTGGTTAGTATTGAACACGGAGGCACGGAGCACACGGAGAAATTCATATCTCTCTGTGCGCTCTGTGCCTCTGTGTTCAATACTGTCAACATCTAGCAAAAAAACCTCCGTGTCCCTGTGCCTCCGTGTTCAATCCCACTAAGTGGCGACAGCCACCCTCTTTATCTCCTTTTCCACAACATTAATTCCCTCTTTTTACGTTCTTTGTAAAGAGATGAAAAAGCTACTACTCATACTATGTTTTTTATATGCCTATGACGGGATATTGTATGCACAGCATCCATTGTCCAATTGGCGTGTAAAAAAAGTAGCGATAGCGGATACAATTGTAGTAGATAGCTTTCCCCTCCTA
>CALJIY010000359.1 GCA_937973945.1 uncultured Saprospiraceae bacterium
ATATCAGTGATTCTCATCCATTAGTAAGTCTTACAACTATGATCGCTCCAAGTCCAGATTGGTTTGTAGGGGTTAGAGATTTAAATTTATTTGAAAATGGACAATGGGTAGATAGAGCTATTACAGTTGGCGTTTATGATGGAGGATCAGATAGCGGAACTAGTTTTACTTCTGGTAATCAGGCGACTAATCCAATGGAACCAATCAGTATGATCACAGGAGGTCCATTAGCAACGAATGGGTCGATTCCAAGTATGGGAACAATGACATTTGAACGAATTGATGTTCCTAATACTCCTGTATGTAATGTAGCAGGTGGTACTGTATTAGGTGGTCCGTTTGAATTTTGTGTAGATGGAGCAGCAGATAATATCCCAGCAGGTTCATTGAACTTGACAGGTAATACAGGAGCAAATATGCAATGGGTGGTAACAGATTTAGAAGGTAATATCCTAGGCTTACCGCCAATGCCAAGTGTGGTAGATTTTGATGGCGCAGGAGCAGGGGTATGTTTAGTATGGAACTTAGCATATGAAGATGGATTAACTGGCTTAGCAGCAGGCAATAATGTAGATCAATTGTCAGGTTGTTATAGCTTATCAAATTCTGTATCTGTGAACAGAGTAGACTGTGGGTCAGGGACAGATGATTGTACTGCGGCAGGTGGTACATTAGTAGGTGGTCCATTTGAATTCTGTGTAGGTGATGGTGAGGCAGATAATTTAGCAGCTGGTTCCATCACGCTATCGGGTAACAGCGGTAGCAAAAGCCAATGGGTGGTAACAGATGATCAAGGGAACATCTTAGGCTTACCGCCAATGCCGAGTGCAGTAGATTTTGATGGAGCAGGAGCAGGTATTTGTTTAATCTGGCACTTATCTTATGAAGGGGAGATTGTTGGCTTAGAAGCAGGTTTAAATGCGAATGATTTAGAAGGCTGTTACAGTTTATCTAATGCCGTAACAGTAAATAGAAGTGATGATGGCAGTATCTGTCATGGAGGAAGTGCTACTTGTGCTGTACCTTCTGAACCAGAAGTAACGAATGTCTCCTCTAGAAAAATAATTCTTGATTGGGAAGACGTAGCAGGTGCAAGAGGCTATATCATACAAGTACGATTTAAAGGAAGAGAAAACTGGGCAGCAACTGCATTTGTAAGATATTCAAAAGCGAAAGTATTGGCTCCTGCTAATAGAGATTATGAATATCGCCTAAAGTCAGTTTGTCATGGAGAAGAAGAATCTGCTTATAGCGCTATTTTTGAATTTTCAACTACTGGCGGGAATCTCCAAGCTGCAAGCTCTAGAAATGCAGAAGTATTTGAAGCAGATGTAGAACTAGAAAAGGTATTCGAAAACGCAACTATTGCACCTAATCCTTTCTCTAATTCTCTAGAGTTAAATTATACTAGTACTGCTGATCATGCACGAGTATCCATCTTCCATGTAAGTGGAAGAAAAGTACTAGAGCAAGTAATTACAAAAGATATATCCAAACACCGATTAGATGTATCAGACTTAGAAAATGGCTTGTATATGCTTTCCGTTCTAGAGGATGGTCAACAAGTATTGAACCGTAGAATAGTGAAGCAAAGTAAATAATTTTAGTATGATTTTCACCCCTCTTCAGTGAGTCTATTGAGGCTGTTTCTAAGAACTTAACAGTTCTGAGAGACAGCCTCTTTTTTTTCGAACAATGTCGTTAGAGAAAGTTCAAGTATCATGACCAAGTATCAAAAGTAAATGTTCAATACAGCTTAATTGTCAGAAAGAAGATTAGTAGACTATTGCACAGTGGCACCATCAAAAATCCTATTAATCTTTAAATCCTATAAATCCTAATCCAGACAGTGGTGGATGTTTTGAGAACTTACTATCAAAACTCACAAATATTTGATAACCAGACTTATATAAAATTGTCGTTATATTTTTGACACAGTTTATTGAACAGTCTCTATCGTTAACCCAAAATCTTAAAAGGTCTTTTTCCTTGAACTTCTTCGAGGTAAGTTAAACGGGTCGTTTTCGCCCCGTTACTTTTTCATACACCATCCATACGTCCATGTTGGGATCGGGATCTAAACCCTTCCCCATACGCGCTAATTGGAACATATGCCAAGGTGTTTGAAGCATACCCGTCATATCTATTTTATCAACACCCGTCAATAAATCAGGAACAGTACAATCTGTCATATCGCCACTCAATAAATTTTTAGCAACATCAGGAAATACGCAGAAAGGACGGCCTAGTCCTACAAAATCTAATTCTCCATTAGAGATGGCCTTATTCATGGTATCTACTGTTCTAAATCCACCAGTAAGCATTAGAGGAGATTTAATTTTACTTCTTACTTTGACAATAAAATCCATGAAGTAAGCTTCTCTTTTTTTCGTACTTTCTTTTTGAGTAGTACCTACCATAGCGGCTCTTTCATAAGTGCCACCAGATACTTCAATCAAATCCATTCCTGCTTCATCCAACATCTGAATGACTGTCATAGATTCCTCTTCCGTAAAAGCACCTCGTTGAAAATCAGCAGAATTTATTTTGATTCCTAATGGAAATTCAGGTCCTACCTTTGCTCGCATATTGCGATAAATCTCTAAAACAAAACGAGCTCTGTTCTCTAAAGAACCTCCCCATTTATCCGTTCTTAGGTTAGTAAGTGGAGATAGAAATTGACTCACTAAATAACCATGAGCGCCATGTATCTGTGCGCCTTTCATGCCCGATTTTTTTGCCAGAAGCGCCGCATTTCCATATCGTTCGATTAAGTCTAAAATTTCTGATTCTTCTAAGGGGCGAGGCTGGACATATATTTTACTAGGCATTCCCACATTAGAAGCACTGACAGGTGCTTTATCTAAATAAGAAGGGGCTTGTCTGCCTGGATGGTTGATCTGCATCCATAAGTGTACTCCATTTGCTTGCGCTTTATTGGCTAAAGTAGTATAATCTTCTAGGAATTCCTCTTCAGCGATCATGACATTGGCATTTACTAAATGCGCCTTGTCGACCATTACATTGCCCGAGAACAGTATCCCTGCACCTCCTTTTCCCCATCGTTCATATAGATTAAATAAAGCGGAAGAAGGTCGGCCATTTGGTTCTGCAATGCCTTCGCTTAAAGCAGATTTTGCAATTCTATTGGGTACTTCTACACCACATGGTAGTTTAAAAGATTGATTGAGTGCTGATTGTTGCATTGTATTTTACTATATTGATAAGAATGTTGACAAAGGTAAAATAATTATATTATCTTTCTATAAATTTAGAGCAGAGAGCAGAAAAGGGAGAGTAGAGACGTATATCGTTCGGGGACCGACGAAATTTTGGTGTTTTTAAACAACTTCCTAGTCAAAATATCAATAATGAAACAGATAGGCTTCCTTTTAATTTGCTCTTGTGTATATACTGCATCACTTTTTAGTAAGGATGTTCCTCAAAGGTCAATAGTAATTAGCTCTCCTGACAATTTTGATTTCCCTTTAATATCAACAGATAGTATCGTTAAGGAGAGGACATATATGGTTGTGTATCCAAGTTCAATAGACCAGCATATAGTGATTAAACAGGTAGAACAAAAGAAGATGCATATTCGCTTAATGAATCTTGGCGGGCAAGTGTTGCGGGAACAATGGACAGAAGCGCTAGAAACAGATCTAAATGTCAAAGATTTAAAAGGCTTATTTATTGTAGAAATTAAGTATGAAGGTGGGGTGTTTTCAAAAACAGTAGTGATTCAATAAGATAAAAACGCTAAAACAGAAAAGCCCTCCAAATTTCTAAGGAGAGCTTTTCTTTTTCTTTACAAGGTATGTACTTAAAAGTACTTAATGGAATAAGTAAAAATTACTTTTTCCAAATCAGTTGTTTCTAGTATCTTCCACCGCCGCCGCCATAACCACCACGACCACCGCCGCCGCCGCCGTAACCACCACGTCCGCCGCCTCTACCACCACGTCCGCCTCTGTCCTCTCTTGGCTCAGCTTTCTTAACCACAATTACTCGTCCGTCAAACTCTTGATCATTTAATGCGTCGATAGCTGCTTGAGCTTCGTCGTCGTTTGGCATTTCAACAAATCCAAAACCTTTAGATCTGCCAGAAAATTTGTCCATAATAATTTTTGCAGAATCGACCGCGCCGAATTCTTCAAAAGCGCTTTGTAAATCTGACTCTTGCGTGTCAAAATTTAACTTTGCTACGAAAATATTCATTTAATAAAATTGAAAATAAAAAAAATGTGAGTTGACTTTAAAGGTTGGATAAGACAAAAGACTTGTTTAAGAAGACTTAAATACTAACGAACAAAAAAATAAACTCATTTATTAATACCTTGCGAATATACGACCAATTATTCATACATGTTGCTATTTAACAAATCTGCAACAAATTGCACTCGCTGCCATAAATGCTTCTTTAGCAGTATTTTGTGCTTGAAATGCGTGTTTTATTAAGAAATGAACAGAAATTGGATCATAATCTTAAAATTCTACTTCTTTTTTATAAATAATAAAATTAATATTTGTTAAAAATAATAACATGGGACATAAAAAGAACCCTACTTTTCAGGCTAATAATCCTTTACATGGCGTTAAATTGGCAGATATATTAGAATTCCTTGTAGCAGAATATGGTTGGCCCACGCTTGGATCTACTATTAATATTCGATGTTTTAACAATGATCCGTCTATAAAATCGAGTTTGAAATTTTTAAGAAAGACGCCTTGGGCAAGAGATAAAGTAGAACAGTTATATCTAGATACAATAGAAAGGACAGAGAAAAAGTAAGGCCTTAAAATAAGAAAGCGGTTCTGATGTCATACATCAGAACCGCTTTCTTATTAAACAGAGGGTTTTAATTACTCCTTTTTAGTACGCATCTGTTTTTCTTTAATGATTTGCTTAGCAAGATTTAGAATTGTGAGATCTTCAATTCTAAATATGCCTCCTCCTGGGCCTGACTGTCTATGTATTGCAAGCGTTGGGGGAGATTTCTTTTTGGCACCAAAGTAATTTCTAATGGTTTGTTCTTCGAGGTTTAATTGTTTAGCAATTTTTTTAACACTTCCTGTAGGTAGGCTGTGCTTAATGTTTCTTAATTCTTCTAAAGTGATAATCATAGATGAAAAAATTTAGTTAGAATCTACGCTAAATAACAGACTAATAGGAACACTTATAAGTGTATAGTGTACTTTGTATTTAGCTATTATGTCTTGTTTATTTTAGTAGTAGATTTGAATGGGAGAAAGATTACATCAAAGATTGCTTGGAGTTTGTGGCTACTCCGTGTAACGAGAATCGTAACTGGGTAATTATATTGGAAAGATAGACATATTTAAATAATTAACAAATTATTATTAGTTAAAAAAGATATTTATTGTGAATTTAATGAAAATGACCAACTTTTATATGTAGATAATAAAGTACAATATTAATTATTGACATAAAATATTATTTATTCTATAATTTTGTTTGGTTCTACACATGAATACTACCTCGCATATAGGTGACCGCATTTCCACTAATTAAGACCCTGTTTTCTTTTAATTCACAAAATAAGCTTCCTCCACGTCGAGAAAGCTGTTGAGCTGATAGGCTAGATTTACCTAATTTTTTTGCCCAGAAAGGAACTAGTGTGGTATGGGCAGAACCTGTTACTGGATCCTCATCAATACCTGATTGTGGTCCAAAAAAGCGAGAGACGATATCGACCTCTTCTCCATTGGCAGTGACGATGATTCCTCGTGCTGGAATGCTTGCCATCACGCCAAAGTTGGGCTTTAAACTAGCTACGGTTTGCTGACTATCCAACAAGACTAAATAATCGGTACTTCCCTTAAAGGTAGCAATAGGCGTAATACCTCCTAATGCTTCTATCATATTTAAAGGTCGATCAACTTCTTCAACAGGATCGGTTGGAAAATCCATGGTATAGCCATGGGCGCTTTGGTAAACGGTTAATGGACCACTTTTGGAATGAAACCTTATTTTTTTGCCTGGATAATTCAATTCTGTAAAACAAATATGAGCAGTAGCTAAGGTAGCATGTCCACAAAGCGCTACTTCTACCGCAGGCGTAAACCACCGAATCCCATAGTCCTCTCCATCTGGTACAATAAAAGCCGTTTCAGAAAGATTGTTTTCTAAGGCTATTTGTTGCATTAATTCATCTGGGAGCCATTCCTGTAAAGGACATATAGCCGCTGGATTTCCCCCAAATAATTTATCCGTGAATGCATCTGCTTGATAGATTGTTAGTTCCATTTTTTAATTTTGTTATTACTTTGCAATAAAAATTTTATGAAATTAAATAGTGTTCTTTTTGCATCGGCAAAAAGAACCAAAAACCCTAGACAAAAACAAAAGCTCCGCTGTTTTTGTCGGGCATCCCGCCCAGATTTTGACCGAGCGGAACGGTTGCTAATACATTAAATCACTTATTTTTCAGAGTACTTATGTTACACTACTGGACATTTCAAAGAATAAAAAACAGGTCAACTGCCGTCAGGAGGGTGGGTAATAGAGATAGATTACGTTTTAAAAAACAAAGAAATTTCGTCGTTTTCTGAACGAAGTACGTCTCTACTCTCTGTTCTCTGCTCTCTGCTCTCTATTAAGTAAATATCTAAGCTTATAAAGATCCAAATAGAAAATGTTAGGCATAGGCTTTTTCAATTGTCTTTCAATAAAGGTAGACAATAGATTCAGGATTCCACGAATGATACCTATTAAATGAAATCGCTGACATAGGTCATAGGTATTCAGTAGTTTAGCTGCAGGGGCTCTTTTTTCCAAGTGCAGTTGATATAAATTATCAATTGCTAATTGCTGTTTTTGTAAAAACCGGTCATGCACTTCTAAGCCCAAATGTTCCAATGGATTATCTATATGCAAGATAGGAATAGCTTTTTGCTCCAAGGCCATTCCAAATAGGGTATCTTCATGTCCATACTGGGATATGCTTTCATCAAAACGAATCGTGTCGAATACCGCTTTGGGAACTACAAAATTAAACGTTTTGAAAGCTTGGTAAGGGTTCTTGTTACGGATATGGAATGCGATTTCTTCTCTATTTTTTCCAAATTGATAATGTAAGTGGTGTGCTAGATTTTCAGGTGGATTGTTGGAATATTTGCAACCTCCATAGAGTAGGGTAGCGGGGCTTAAGTGTTGTAAATAGTTGTGGATAAACTGCTCCTTGATGACTTTTGCATCTCCGTCCATAAACAGTAAATAAGGATATTGAGCGTCGGCAGCTAAGGTGTTTCTAATTTTAGAACGCCCTAGATTATTGGGTAATTCTTGATAGTGGATATGTTCATATTGAGTGATGGATCGGTTTATTTTTTTATAAGTTATATCTGAGTCGTCGTCATAGCAGCGTATCTCATAGGGCACATCACAGGCTAAGCATTGTCGGTGCAATGCTTGAATTAAGTCGTTAACCGAACAGTTATATATTGGGATTAAAATGGAGAGCATTTAATTGATTATTTATTTTTACTTAGCCCCTGGTATAGTTGAATTAATCGCTGTTCTTCCTTTTCCCAATTCAGGCTTTTTGCTGCGACCAAGCAATTTTGTTGTAATTTACTATAATATGCCTGATCATCAATCAATTGAAGTATGGCTTTTTTTAGGCTGCTAGGCTGTAGATCATCCACCAAGACTCCAATTTCGTATTGTTCATTCAGTAATTGATATTCTGGAAAATTAGAATGAATAGCTGGTATACCTGCATGAATATAATCAAACGTTTTATTGGCCAAAGAGTAATAATAGCTCAATCCCTTATTTTCTAAAATATTGATACCGATGGTAGCTTTACTGGTCAGTTCTTTAAGCGCTTTTGGTTGTAAATATCCCCAAAAATGGACTTGATCTGTTAGATGTAGCTCTTGGCACAGCTGTCTTAGTTGTTTAGACAAATCTCCTTCACCCGCAATCCAAAGTTTTAAATTGGGCAGTTCTTTGATGGCAATAATTAAGGCTTCAATCCCTCTACCTGCATTCAAGGCACCTTGATAGAGTATAATAGGAGTAGCGCTGGAAGGGGGTGCTATTATAGGATTACTGACAGATATGTTTCTAATTAGATGAAAAGGACGTTTATAGAGTTGGCTAAATAAGGACTGCAAACTTTGGCTGACCGTATAGGCTAGATCTACTCTTGGAATTAGACTATTCCCTAGCATACGCCAAATTTTCTTTGTTAATGGCCGATTGACTACTTCTGGAACTTCCGTAAAATATTCATGTGCATCAAACACAGAAACCTTTGATCGAAGCTTACTGACCAATACAGCTGGTAGTAAGGTATCTAAGTCTACGCTACTTATAATATCCACCGAGGTGGTTAAGAGAAAGAAGAAAAGTCTTAGGTTATATTCTAAATAAAAGAGTTTTCCTTTTTCAAACCAACAGTTGATTCTTTTTTGTTGAAATCGTTGAGGAAGGAGCGGAACCGAGCTTTCCTTTAATCTACCAACTAACAGGACCTCAAAACCATTGGTCGCTAAGGAATGGCAGATACGCTGCATTCGTTGATCATAAGAGAGATCCGTAGTTACGGTAAATATAATGGTGGGTGGATTTGCCAATATAATAGACTGTTTACCACTAAAGTAAGCAGGTATAGTTGATTTGACAAATGATATTGGAAACTGAAATTAGAAATTGACTAAAAGTAGTCGGAAAGTATTAGGATATTGGCTGGTTGCCGAGAGAAATAACTTAAAGGTAGAAACTAAAACTGAACACTTTTTTTTGTTGTTGCCGATGAATACTAAATAAGATTACAGTGTAAATCTTTTAGATTCTACCTTATTGTTAGCGGTGATTCTGATCGTATGAATTCCAGAACCAATTTTCTTTTTGTTCCAAAGAGTTTTTTGCTTACCAGCTACTAGTGTATTAGAAACAACTAGTACTTCCTGATCTCCTCTAAGAACTTCGATAGTCACATCTGTAGATGTAGATAAATCGTAATTGATTGTTATATCTCCAAAGTAAGGATTAGAAGTCAATTTAATATTAAAGTGATTTTCTACTTCCTCTAATTCTGGAGTTGCTACTGTTGCTTCCTCTGTTTCATTGAAAAAAGCACCATCTAAAGAAGCTACTGCATTGTCATTCATTAAAGACTGTGCAGGAACAAAAGATGTTTGTGCGCAAAGTGCAAAAGTAAAACAAGCAAATACTACTGATAAAAACGTTTTCATAATCTTAAAATCAAATAGCGTTATTAAATTAGATGCTAAACGATAATAAAATTAGGACGATGTAAAGTATGGAATTTTAGTCTAGCCGAAGAGCTAGCTAATAATATTAGGAAAGTGGAGGTTGTGGGAAACCCTGGGATGTGTAATAGAAAAGAAAATTAAAATTTAAAGTTGAGGGAATGTGGGATTTCCTCGGTGTGGGATTTAAAATTAATTTCTTCTAGTTATCTATTAAGACGGGACAAATATAAACATGTTTTGTTTTAATACAAATAAATCAACAATTTATTATAAAAAAAATATCAACAGGTCAATAAACGCCAGCATTCTTGAATACATAACTCTTTTATTACAACCCAAATAGACCAAGAACCATGCCTTTTTAGTTAAAAAATGCCCAAATATCCCTAAAGTAGGTTCTCAGACGTTCTTTTATTGACTTCTTTTAATATAAGCTATAGCTTTAATTAAAGAAATTCTGAATAAAAGTGGTCGAATTAACTAAGAGATATTGATTTTGAAATTGTCTTATCAAAGAATATAAGATAGGACGCTGTTTCACAAAATGGCTTATGTTATACTTTTAGCACTCTAATAATCACAATCCGATAGTATTTATATCTTCACTGTTCTCAAAATATTAATTTCTATGAAAAAGATAATCTACCCACTGTTATGCCTTTCTATTGCTTGTATCATGGCCTCTTGTAGCAAAGATTTTGGTTCTGTTACGGTCAATTACACAAAAGCTACTGCTATTTATGATGATTTAACTGAAGTTAGGAGTATCCCATTGATAGGGACCATTCAAGCTATAGATAATCCAGGAAAGATTTTCGTAGCAGAAAAGGTCTTATTAATAGGAGAAGAAGGAAAAGGAATCCATATTATAGATAATTCGGACCCTGCCAACCCTAATCCAATGCAATTTTTGAATATCCCTGGCGGAAGAGAGTATTATGTAGAAGGAGACTTTCTATACGCAGAGAGCTATTATGATATGCTCAAAATAGATATTTCTAAGCCTAATGCTCCAGAATTGGTCTCTAGAGTAGAAAATGCCTTTGCGCAAGAGTTTACAAATGCTAAGGGAGAAGTTCTAGTAGGCTTTGATTATGAGGAAGTAACAGAACAGCTAGAAGAAGGTACTGATTTCTATGAGCAATTCTATGGGGCTAATGAAGTCTATTACTATGATTACGTGAATCAACTAATTCCACCTTCCGCAGTACCTGCTTCTTTTGCAGGCACTAGTAATAATGGGATAGGTGCCGTGAATAGAATCGCCTACCAAGAAGGCTATGTGTATGTAATTAGCCGTTCTTATATGACTATATTTAAGGATGAAACAGATTTGAGCTTTGTTTCTACGAATCCTGTTGGATGGCAAATGGAAACTATTTTCCCACACAAAGGAAAAATGTTTGTCGGTACCCAAAATTCTATGGAAATATTTGATGTCTCTAATCCAGAGCAACCGCAAGTTACGGCCTCTTTTTGGCATGCTACTTCTTGTGATCCAGTCTATCCTGTAGATGATGTGGCCTATGTAACTCTTCGGACAGGAGACGTATCTAATTGCCCAGGCGATGAAAACTCTTTAATAGTACTGGATATATCCAATATTGGAAATCCTGTAACTGCTCAAGAAATAGAAATGGTGAGCCCTTACGGCTTAACACTAGCCAATTCTAAACTATACGTAGGAGAAGGTAAGAATGGCTTAAAGATTTTTGATGCTACGGATAAAATGAATCTGACCTTAGAATCGTTTGATCAATCTATTGAGGCTTATGATGTGATTCATCACCCAACAAATACCAATATATTATTGGTGGCAGGACCAAATGGATTAGGGCAATATGAAATAGAAGGGGAGGATCGACTATCATTGGTTAGTTGGTTGAATTTGTAAGAAAATGATCGTCGAAAGGACTAAAGTTTGAACGAACGGCTGTCAAATCATAAATTTTAAACCTGCCTTCCAAGGAACGCAGGCAGGTCATACATCATATATCATAAATCCATCTAGTTTTATATAGGACAGATTTATGATTTATGATGTATGAACTATGATGTATGATTTGCAAATAAGATGCACCTCCTTAATAAAACAATTCTTTTACCCATAGAGTACCTCCCTTACCCAATATCCATGCATAAATATTGTTTACTCCTCTTCTTTTCCTTCCTAAGTATTTCATCTCTTTTTTCTCAATTAACCACAGAAAAGCAAGCCATTATTTATTATAAAGATGGCTCTGTTTTTATAGGGGAGATATTGGCAGATAAAGGAAATAGTATAGAGATGATAGTTGCGACTGGAGATACCTTGCATATTGCTAAAAGAGACATCAAAAGAATCTTTCAATCTTCTAGAGATATTATTATGCATACCAAAGGGAAAATGCATTATACTTCTGGACAGTTTGTTTCTACGTCTATGGGGGGCGGCTTAAGTGCGGATCCATCCTTTGATTGGGATGTCGTATTGGGGCGTCATTTGAATGAGAAATGGTCAGTGGGACTCGGTGCTGCTTTAAGTTTTAATTCTGTTTGGAATTTTAGAGGCATCAGTGCAGACAATCATTTTATCCCGATTTTCGCTTACGGGCGATACTATATTAATAAAAAGAGGGCTCGCTTATTTGCTTTTTCTAGAGTAGGCTATGGCATTCGTTCTGATTTGGCTTGGGGCGACAACCATACAGGCGGTGTACATTTTCAGCCAGGTATCGGTGTGCATTTTGCGGCACGTAAATCGGTCCGATTTATCATTACTCTGAGCCAAATGCTCCAACATACCAGAGGGAGTAGAGTCGATTTCGATTTTCTCTCCAATCCAATCAATATTGATTATAACTTTTTTTATAATAGAACGATGCTGAAGGTGGGGATAGATATTAAATAGACATCAGAAGTCAAATCATTTCATTGTCAGAGGCCATACTTATGATGTTGACTTTTGTATGATAGAAAATAAATTGAATCTAATCATCCAAAAACCACCTCTAAATCTACTTCAAAACCAGGGAAAATTCCAACAATAACAGACTCTTCCTGTGTGTATTGCGTTTGTCTAAATAATTGATAAGTACCCGTTTTATCTAGTCGATAAGGCAGCACCGTACCTTCCATTGGGTGAACGATCCAATATTCTTTAACTCCAGCGTTTTTGTAGATTCCTCCCACAAAACAAACCCTTCGTCTAAAACAATCCACCAAATACCCTTAATTGAACTTCATTAACAGCTACTTTACTCCTTTTATCTTATATTTAAGGCATCATTCACAAACTAAGAAAGTAATGAACCATTCTACTATTTTAAAGTATTCATTTTTCTTTTGCGCTCTATTCATATGGAATGCCTGCCAACAAACTACGCCCAACGTAGACATGGACTTGGAAGTGCCCAATTTTGCATTATTAGATCAGAATGGAGAATTTCATGAACTCTACTATTACGGAGATGCCAAAGCAGTGGTGCTCTATACGCAAGGCAATGGCTGCTCAACGGTTAGAGGAGATATGCCTGCTTTAAAATCGATTCGATCTACTTTCAAAGAGAAAGGTGTTGAATTCTTTATGATAAACGCTAATGAAAAAGATGATCGGGAAAGCATTCTAGCAGAAGCAGAAGCACATGATATAGAGTTTCCTATATTGATGGATAAAACACAATTGGCAACCGAAGCATTACAAATACATAAAACAGGTGAAGCGATTCTGCTCGACCCTGAATCATGGACGGTATCTTATAGAGGTCCAGTTGCTAATTTAACAGAAGCTATTGAAGCTCAGTTTAATGGCGAATTATTAGCAGAAAATTATGTGCAAGCATCGACGGGTTCGCCTATCCGCTTACAGCATCCAGATAAAGCTGCTTTTGAAAATATATCCTACGTCCATGATGTAGTTCCAATTATTCAAGAAAAATGTGTGCGTTGTCATGTAGAAGGAGGTATCGCTCCCTTTGCGATGGATAGTTATGATACGGTATTAGGTTGGTCGCACATGATTCGGGAGGTACTTAGAACAAAACGGATGCCGCCTTGGCATGCTGATCCACACTATGGAGTGTTTGAAGATGACCTCTCTTTGTCCAAAGAAGAATTGCAAACCTTGGTACATTGGATTGATGCGGGAGCGAATAATGATACAGAAGAAGACCCATTAGCGGAGAAGAAAACCTATGCTAAAAAATGGACTTTAGGAGAGCCAGATATAGTCGTTCAATTAAATAAAGAAGAGATACCTGCTACCGGTATTTTAGATTATCGATACCAAGAGTTAGAAATAGATATAGAGCAAGATGTTTGGGCAACCGCCTGTCAGGTAATCCCTGATAATGAGGAAGTACTACATCACGTTATCGTTAGTTTAATTTACCCAGATGGTTTCGTAGAGCCAATAGACAGAAGAAGCCCTTGGATTGATGGCTTGTTTATGGGCTGGGCGCCAGGACAAGATGTAGAAAAATTCCCGCATAATACGGGAAGGATTTTACCTAAAGGGTCTAAACTACATTTTCAATTACATTATACGACCAATGGTAAAGCACAAACGGACCAATCTACCATCGGTATTTATACGACAACTAAAGCACCAGAAAAAGAATTTTTCCAAGTAGGTGCAGTAGAGGGAGATATCAAATTGCTGCCAAATGAATTTTATGAAAATAGCGCAAAATACCGTTTTGATAAAGAGGTAACGCTTTACTCCGTCTTACCGCATATGCATTATAGAGGAAAGCAGATGACCTATGTGGCCTTGTATCCAAATGGAGAAAGAGAAATTATATTAAACGTACCAAACTATAACTTCAATTGGCAACGGACTTATTGGTTAAAAGAACCGAAAGTGCTACCTGCTAGAACAGTAGTATATGTAGATGCTGTTTTTGATAATACGTCAAGAAATACCTTTAATCCAGCACCAGAGAAAACAGTTTACTTCGGAGATTATTCTTTTGACGAAATGCTCGTAGGTTTTATGAGTTTTCATTATGGAAAACCGACCCGACCAGATAGCAAGAAAATTTCTATGAAATAAGTAGTAGGTATGAAGTATAAAGTATGAGGTATTACAAATCATACTTTATACTTTATACTTCATACTTTATACTTCATACCTAAACATTTAACAAGCACTCTTGGAAAAGATTATACATACTAAAGATTTACAGAAAAAATATATCAGTGGGAATAGAGAAGTGCCCGTCATCAATGGAATTGACTTAGAGATATACAAAGGCGACTTCACGATTATCATGGGTAGTTCAGGATCAGGAAAATCTACCTTACTATATTTACTGAGCGGTTTAGAGCCGCCAACCAGTGGAGAAATATGGATGGAACAGCAAGCCATTCATGGGATCACTGAAAAATTGATGACCAAACTGAGACGAGAAGTGATCGGTTTTGTTTTCCAAGATTTCAATCTAGTCCCCAATCTTACCTTTTTAGAAAACATTTTAATACCTGCTTATTTAGTTAAAAATGATCGCCAAGCTTTACAAAGCAAAGCGAAAGGATTGATGGATAAAATGGGTATTTTAAATCTAGCAGATCGACTTCCATCGGAAGTGTCAGGTGGAGAGCAACAACGATGCTCGATGGCTAGAGCGGTGATCAATGATCCGCAGATCATCATGGCGGATGAACCGACTGGTAATTTAAATTCCAATTCCTCTAAGGCTGTATTAGATATTTTATCGGAACTATATGATGCAGGGCAGTCGATTATTATGGTCACCCATGATATTAAATCTGCTTGCCGAGGCAATCGAATCGTATATATTAGAGATGGGCAGGTAGAAGATGAACTTCGTTTTGAAAGAACCGCAAGCGTCAAAGTAAAAGAAGAAAAACTATTAGCTTGGCTTGCAGGAAAGAATTGGTAATTGTTTAGAATAGAGAGCAGAGAGTAGAGATGTAGTTCGTTGGTAAAGACGAAATTTTGTTGATTGAAAACGAAATTGCTCTCTGCACTAAAAAAAATAACGCTCACTCGTGGATCGTCGAAGTTTGTAACTTCGATGCGGTATGATAATCATATAGCATCGAGGTTGCAAACCTCGACGATCATCAGGAATTTAGTTATTTTATATTGTAAATTTCTACTCTCTATTCCAAAAAAAACATAACGCTAAAAATTGATTATTGTGTAAACGGTACGTGGTCAACATCACAGTGGCGATGGCCCGACAAAAATACCGGAGGGATTATTTTTGTCTAGGGTTTTTGGTTCTTTTTTGCCAATGCAAAAAGAACAACATCATGTTAAGTTTAGATTGCAAAAGTAGAACTAACTAATCCTCACTCATTTGAAAAGTATACTCCTAATAACTTGGGCGAACATAAAAAGAAGAAAAGTTCAAACCTTCTTAGTAACGATATGTATAGCCCTTACCGCCATGCTGTTTGCCACTTTGATAGGCGTCTATCAAGGTATGGAAGAACCATTCGATAAGTTGCAAGACAATCTACAGGCCTCGCATATTATCATGAATTTTGATCAAAACATTCATGATCCAGTGGCTTACACGAAATGGTTTGAGGAACAGCCAGAATTTGAAAAAATAACTCCACCAAGGATTGCCAAGAATGTAATGAAACGCTTCATTTTTAATGGAGAAGAAATTGCTAGTCGAACCCGATTAATCGAGCATCCAGGTAATTCAAAAGGGCAGGACCAGGTCATTATTTTTAATGGAACAGAAAAAGACTTTCCTGGGCCTGGCGAGATTTGGGCACCTAATCACTGGTTAAATAAAGAAGAGTTATCAGTTGGGGACACGATCTATGCACCTACAGATGATGGCTTATTTCCATTAGTCATTTCCGCTTTTATAGTAGAGCCTCATTTTTCCAATGGCTTATCTGGTATGACGCATGCATTTGTCGGCCCAGGCGGTTTATCGATGATGTATCCAGTTAGTCAGTTATCTGGCGTACAGTTAGGAATACGATTAAAAGACCCAACCAAAGCAGAAGCAGTGTGGGCTAGATTTAGTCGAGTTTTTCAGTTTGATGGATTTTGTATGCGCTATGATGTTTTTAAAAGAATCTTTCAAGTATTATATCAGTTTATAGGCAGTTTATTGAGTGCATTTTCTATACTAGGTATTTTAATTACGATCATCATTACCATAACGGTGGTGAATAGTGCCATTCGATCAGATTATAAAATGATCGGCATGTTGAAGTCCCAAGGTTTTACCAATTGGAATGTAAATATGGTATACCTAGTGCAGTTCATAATGATCACATTGATTGCGGTACCCTTAGGTTTAGTCGGCGGTTATTTTATGGTCCAATTAATCTTTAAAAGTTTGATTTCTGCGATCGGCGCTGTCAACTTTGAAGTCTCCTTATTAGGTCCTGCCATTGTCACGTTCTTTACTTTTTTAGTGGGTATTTTATTAATCACTTATTTGACTGCCAAGAAGGCTAGTAGCATTAGTCCGGTAACGGCCATTCGCTACGGAGGTCCGCCACCAAAATCCTTTAAACCATCTAAATCTAGATTCTTTTCCTTGCGACCTTCTTCTTACTTACCGATGTTTTTGGGGTGGCGATTTTTACTATCTAATAAAAAGCGATCTCTAACCCTATTCATAGGCTTGCTCTTTGTGATTATCGTTCAGAATTTTTATCTCAACGCATCTGGCTCTGCCTTTAATTTGGCGGACAACCGTCCTGGATGGGGAATCGGCAATGCAGATCTTAGAGTAACGAAAGGAATTAATTTTGACGCATTTGAGGAGGAAGATGCCTTCTTTGAAAAAATGAAGGAAGATGATCGAGTAGATCATATCGTACCAGTTGGAGTATATGTGACGAACCTACCCGGCACAGAAAATGTTGCTCCTAGATTTATTGCAGGATTTGTGTTTGATGATGATCCTGCTGTATTGGGATTGACGGTTCTAGAAGGACGACATCCCGTATTTGAAGATGAGGTTTCTTTAGGTATTACATCAAGTAAGAATTTAGATAAAACGGTAGGCGACTCTTTATCCGTTTTTATGGAAGGGCAGTTAGTGAATTTTATCATTACTGGTCTTCATCAGACGATTGATGATTTGGGAGAAGGCTTTAGGATTCGACTGGATGGGATACAAGAACACAACCCTTTGTACAAATTAAATCGCTACAATATTTTATTAGAAAGAGGAGAAGATGTCACCGCCTTTGAGGATGATTTGTTGAAAACCTATGGAGGTGCCTATAAGATAAGAAGGACGGCAGAAATGGAAGATGTCTTGTCAGGAATTCTAGTGAATCTTCGAGATGTTATTTTCTTAGTTTCCTTACTATTTTTAGCCGTATTAATCGTCACGGTGTTTAATGATACGGTCTTGAGTATTCGGGAGAATCAAATAAATTTAGGTATTTACAAAGCCATAGGTATGACCCCTCGCCAATTGCAAATCGCCTTATTGTTTAAAGCGATTTTGATTGCAGTATTGGCTTTGTTAATAGGCATTCCATTTGCGGCAAAATTTCTAGGGCCTGGCCTAAGTTTATTAACGGCCGATGTGGGTTTAGTA
>CALJIY010000360.1 GCA_937973945.1 uncultured Saprospiraceae bacterium
CTCTGTTCTCGCCTCTCTATTCTTTCTTCCTAGGAATGGGCAATATATTTTCCATTCGACCATCTATAAAATAGAAATCTTCTCCCGTAAATACCCCATCCTCTTCTAGCATAATTCGAACGATTTTCTTCCATTCTGGTATCTCCGTAGCCGCAAATAATTCTATAGAATAAGCTGTATTGGCATACAGTGGATAATCGCCTTTCCCTTTTACGCCCTGCTGCTGATCCCACATACCGATGGTTGGACCTGCCGCATGCCCATGCAAACCAATCGGATGGGTATAAATAGAGCCATTAATCCCTTCTGCTTTAGCTTGTTTCAAAGCATCTTCTAGTATTTGATTACCAGATTTACCTGCTTTAAACTGACTGACTAAAATATCTTGCAAGCGATTGCCATTTTTAAAGGCTGCTTGTAAATAATCTGGTACTTCTTTTTCCCCAGGTTTTAAGACATAAAAATGTTGTTGCTGATCTGTATTCAACCGCAAGTAGGTAATCCCAAAATCTACATGTAATAAATCTCCTTGCCGAATGACTTCATGATCCGGTCGACGAGAAAAAGATCGTAAAAATTCTTGATTTCCTTCCTCGGAACGTTGAACGGAAACAGAAGGATGAAACCAAGTATCCAAACCATAATTGGTAACTAATTGTCGTAAGGTCCATTCTACATCAGTGGTCGTCGTAATCCCCGGATGAATATGTTTTTCTGATAACCCTTCTTGCAGTATTTGATGCCCTAGATGGCAGATCATTGGATATATCTCTAGTTCCCTTTCTGATCTAGTTTCTAACCAAGCTATAGACAATTTCTCTGCTGACACCACCCTATCTTCCATCTCGTCTGGTAGCGCCTCCATAAATTCTTGGTATTCCGTGTGGACTAAACCATCCGCCAAGGCAAAATCTTTAGAGAAATTTAATCCTATTTTTTTTGGATTTCGGTCGCTGATTATTTCCATGAGCGCATCCCACTGATCTGGATATACATTTAGATCCCATGCGCCTTTTAATAATTTACCTACATCATATCGAGCAATGGCAATTTTCTCTAAGGGCTCCTCCCCGCCTTTATCATAAAACGCTAAGATGGTTCTTCGTCGAGCTGATAACCAAGTACTTGGTAGCATCGTCTTCATCACGGGATCTTCATTGTATTCCCTTGAGATAATGATCCATAAGTCTATTCCTGATCGACGCATAAGCTGTGGCAATAAATTGTCTAGTCGATCTTCTAATATTTCATCAACGACTGCTGCGCGTTCTGCTTGATTTAGAATTAGGGTGGCTGGCTGTTGAGCAGGTAATAGGTTCGTAATGAAAAATAGACTGCTTAAAAGGATGATTTTATACATAGTTGTTTTTTTTCGTTTTATAACAAGTAGATTTTAATTGAAACTAAAGTTTGTATTTTTTCACCACGAATTCACAGATTATGAAGCGTTTAATAATCCGTGAATCCGTGGTAAAACATCAACTTATCATTTCAGAGCCTTACAATTTCTTCCTAAATTTTAAAAATAAAAAACTAGCCAATAAGCCAAATCCCAAAGTACCAAATACGCCTCCCAAGATAACAGCAGGAAAAGAACCCATACTTATTTTCGAAGTATCTCCATACATTAAATACCCCGACCAGTAGTAAGGATGTACATGTCTTTGTGTTTTAATAAAAGTATTTTTTGCATTCGTCAGGGCGATATCTTTGGCTTGTCCAGCTTTTATATTCTCAAAGAATAAAGGCATTAATTTGGCAGCGGAATTATCATTAATTTTCCACAGCGTTGTTAACACACTTCTGGCACCTGCATAAGAGAATCCTTTACCTACGCTGACTACACCCTCTCCTCGTTGCAATTCTCCTACGCCTGTCTCGCAAGCACTTAAAACTACCAAGTCTGTTGGCAAATTTATATGCTGTAAATCTTTTACATACAATACTTGTCCTTGGGTCGTGTCTGTAGGATTGGCAAAGGCTAAAAAAGAATAATTGCCTTGTGCTTTATTTGATTCTCCATGAGTTGCCAAATGTAGGATTTGATATAATTTAGCTCGTTCTTTAAAGGCTTCTGCTGTTGCATCTGCACCGATTAACACCTCTCCATCCATTATTTCTTTGATGTTCTCTACTTCTGATTGATTATATTTTAATGGATCAAAAATATTCGACCGACTGCTTCTATTGCTTCCTTTTTTTAAGGCAAAACTAGGCGCCACCCCTAAATAAGTAGCACTAAATGATTCTTTTTTCTTTTTCAAAACAGTATGCAACCAAGTGGCTGAATACGCATAGCTGATCGAATGATTAGACACTAAATAGGTATAGTTCTGAAATTGTGTGGGGTCTTTCGGAGCTTGTACCACTAATGCATCAAAAGGTAAATATTCCAACAAGCCATTGGTAATAAAAGTAATTTGAGGATGAAGATCTGCTTGTATAGGCGCGATTAATTGTTGATATAAAGAATGACCAAGATCGGCATACTGCTTTATGACTATTTCATTGTTTTTTAAAGGATCGTAATCTTGAATACTTTTTCTAAACGACTGCACCATAGCAGATAAATCTACTGGCTTGGGTAGTTGCTTTAAAATAGTTTCGTCCTTGTTAATGAGGAATACATAGATGTTATGATCACTCACAAAGTACGCTACTAAAGTTTGCTCCTCAGACAACACCTCCTGCTGCAAGTCCCTTATAGATGCGGGTTTTAGGTCATATTTTAATTGATAATAAGTTGGATAATCTTGTTCAATATTTTTTAGCAAGTGTTCGTGTGCTTCTTGCAAATCAAACAATTGACTGGTCATAGAAGTATGTAAGGCTTCATCTCTTTTTTCTTGCTGATTATTTTCAAACAACAGTTTTTCTTTATAAGTAATATCCGCACTCAATGCATTCGCCTTAACAATCATAGAGTCAGGAATACCTGCCACTTGTAAAGCCTCTTCATTGTGAAGCGTCCGCATTAATTTGTAAGTCATACTCTTTTCAGAATAAGCAAATACTTTATCAACATATTGTTGTTCCCCTGTCTCCTCATATAAGTGATAGTTAATTTCAATTGCGTATTGATAAAAATCAAAAAATTGATCTATTAGGGATTGACCAGAGTCTATACTTTGAAAGTGCCGTTTTAGATAATCTAAACGTCGCTCTATTTTAGGTAAGCGCTCACTAGCTTGATATAATTCAGCAATATCCTTATGCTCTTGATATTTTTTTAAACTTAAATGGACCAACTCAATTTCTACATTTCCTAAATCATAACTCGAATACAAATTGGTTTGATCAGCAGCAGGTAATAAATGGTAAGCTAAATACAGAAAACTATCTGCTTTTTTATAATCCCCCAATAACAAATAACACCTGCCTATTTCTAGATAAGCCGTAAACAATTCGGTAGGAGTATCTGCATATAGCTCTTGCCCAATTTGCACTGCTTTTTTTAAGGCAACTAGTCCTTCTTGAAGATTAGCTTCTCGCTCACAAAGTGCTCGACCTTTAGAGATATAGGCCGTGTAAGTATCGGGATGATTAATGCCATAAATGTCTTCATATATTTCTAAAGAACGGTCATAATAATCAACCGCTACCGCTTTGTTATTTTTTGCTAGATGTACCTTTCCTAAATGCTCATAGGCTAAAGCCATTAAAACGCCTTTTACTTCACCTATGCCTTTTTGAAATTCCACCACTTCATTTAAAATCACTTCTGCTTTGTCATGCTGATTGAGATTAATATGTCCTAAGCCTGTCAAATATTTATAAACATTAAAGGTTGGATGCGCTTCACCAAGGGTATTTTTAGAAATAGCTGCCACCTTAGAAAAATAGGACAAGGATTTAACATTATTTCCTGTCTGTCCATGTAAAGAGCCTAAGGCAAAATATACTGCAGCTGTATTAGGATGATCTGGCCCAGAAGCGTCTAAATGAATATTTAAAGCCTTCTGAAAGAAATCATTAGCAACCGTATAATTTCCTTTTATTCTATTAATACCACCTACTGTAAGATAAGCATCTGCTGTTTCTGGATGGGCATCTCCAAAATTATATTTAGCAATTTCTAATGATTGCTTGTAAAAAGCTAAAGCCTCCTCCAAGTTCGCTTTTGTCTCTTCTATTATTCCTAAATTATTATAAACATGTCCTACTTTTATATGGTTGGGGCCAAATGCTCTTTTTCGAATTTCCAATACTTTAGTATACTGCACTATTGCTTGGTCAAAATCTGATAATCGTAGGTAACAATTTGCTAGGCTATTCGCGATGTCTGCATATGTTGTATCCTTTTTGCTTTGAACCATTGACAAAGATTTACGCAAAGGAACAATCGCCTCTCTATAGGCCCCTTGATGGAATAATATCTTTCCTGAAAAATTATAATATCTGCTTGCTAATAAATCTGACTTAGGTACTACAAGCTGATCTAGATAGGCACTCGCAGTTTTATAATCATCCGCCTCTATTAAAATAGCTACGGAATCTAATTGTTGCGTACTTGTTTCTTCTGAAGTATCTAAACCAATTGGCAAAGGACGCTCCCCAAACAGCAAGATAGGAAGCAGTAAACCTAACAAAAGTGTAAGTAATGATTCTTTGTGCATAGTCTTGGTTATTTGTATAGATACCCGCATTGTTAGATTTTTAAAGAGCAGAGAAGTGAGAACCGAGAATAAAGAAAGATTACGCTTAAAAAATGAAGAAATTTCATCGTTTTTAAACGTAATTCGTCTCTGTTCTCTATTCTCTGCTCTCTGTTCTAAAAATATAATAGATACCCAGACAAATGTAAGAAAGAATAAAGGAATGGCTAAATTATTCGACCAAAACTGTACCTTTGGCTATTTGTATCTCTTAAAAAGAATTACTATGCCAAAATGGTTAAAATGGATATTAGGCTTACTAGGTATGAT
>CALJIY010000361.1 GCA_937973945.1 uncultured Saprospiraceae bacterium
TCAATCTCCCACTCCTTCAACATCTCCATATAAAAAAGCGCGTCCTCCGTACCTTCTGCTGGTGCCCATTCTGCAAACAGTTTATCTGTTTCCTTATCATAAGGGCCAGGCTTGGATTCAAAAACAATGGTATCCTCTTCCAAAGCAAAAAAAGCGTGGTAAACATCTGGTTCAATATCTACTCCGAAATTTTTACTAGCGCCACCAATGATGATCTTTTTATCAATGGTGCCATCATCAAAAAAAGTAAAAAATTGTATAGATCCTTGGATGACAATGACAGATTCGGTTTTATTAGAGGTCGAGTGATTATGTGGTCGAATATAGCTTTCTGGTTGCAAGAAATTGAGCATCCGATGCATGGAAGCATCCGATGATTTATGCATTGGTAAAATGATTCTCTTCCTTGGGCTAGCCTTAGATAATTTGAGCCCTTCTTCAAATAAGTCGGAAGATAATATATTGAGTGCGCCAGAAAGCGGTAGTAGTGCTTGTGGAATATTCATAGGTTATTTTAATTCGAATTCTTGACCAAGGTTAGGAATAGCTACTTTTTTAAAGCCTTTTTCTCCAAGCATCGTTTTGAATTTTTCTTGCCGCTCTTCTACACCATGTACTAAGAATAAATGCTTTAATCCTTTCTTTTGATGTTTGATGAAGTCTAGCATTTCGCCACGATCAGCATGTGCGGAAAAAGATTCCATCACTTCGATCTTTGCTTTGACAGGATGCACCTGTCCGTATAATTTTATTTTTTCAATACCATTCCTAAGCATTCCTCCTGGTGTCTGAGGAGCACAATATCCTACTATCAAAAAGGTGTTCTTTGGATTAGCAATATTATTAGCTAAGTGATGTCGAACTCTTCCGGCATTCATCATACCAGAAGAACTGATAATAATACATGGCTCATTGGAAAAGTTTAATTGTTTGGAAAGGGCTACATCTTTGATATAGGTTAAGTCATTAAAACCAAAAGGGTTATCATCTGTCAACATATACTCATGCAAATCATCATCGTAACATTCAGGATGAGCGCCGAATACGGTCGTTGCATTAACGGCTAATGGGCTATCTACATATACAGGTATTTTTGGTAATACGCCTGCGGTAGATAATTGATCTAGCATATAGACAATCTCTTGAGTACGACCTATACTAAAGGCAGGAATAATTAACTTTCCTTTTTTCTCTAAACAAGTTTCTTTAATAATTTTAAGGAATTTACTATCTTCTCCTGGCTTAGAATCATGATCTTTGTCGCCATAGGTAGATTCGCAGATTAGGTAATCCACTTTTGGCATCTTCATAGGATCTCTTAGTATTGGCCGATTAGGTCGACCGATATCTCCCGTAAAACCAATTACCGTCGTTTTACCGTTTTCTGTAATTTTAAGCGTAACACTTGCGCTACCTAGTATATGCCCTGCATCTCTGAATAAAACTTCTACACCTTCATGAATATTTATTCTTCTATCGTAAGGATAGCTAATGAATAAATTCATCGTTTCTTTTACATGCTCACTGGTATAAAGCGGGACTCTAAGTTTTTTTTCTTCTTCCTTCTTTTCGCCTCTTTTCTTTTTTGACTTTTTCTTTTTCGCCTTTTTTTCTGCTAAGCGCTTATTATGGTATTCTGCATCTCTTTCTTGAATCTTAGCACTATCTAGAAGCATGATTGCGCATAAACTTCTAGTCGCATGGGTGCTATGAATATCCCCATCAAATCCATCTTTTACTAATTTAGGTATTCTACCACTATGATCTATATGTGCATGAGACAATACCAAGCAATCAATGTCCTTTGGATCGTATATCCATTGTTCATTAAATTCCTTCATCTCCTCACTATTGCCTTGATATAGTCCGCAATCTAATAAAATTTTATAGCCACTATCTAAAGTGATTAGGTGAGAACTTCCTGTTACTTCTTTTGCAGCACCGCAGAATTGTACTTTCATTTATTTGTATTTTTTTATTTTCCTCTCACTCATTAAGTGATAGGATTACTTTCTCATAGGATTTAATTAGAAGGTCGAAGTTAATAAATATTGGGCAACTTTGCAGGCTTTGTATGTAAGTTCTTAATCGAAGGTCTTCGTTCTTATTGACATACGCTTATTTCACTGAAAACTGATAGATTGTTTGAGAAGTAAAGACTTCATCGGGCTGGAGTAGGGTAGCGGGGAACGTAGCCTGATTAGGGGAATCTGGAAAATGCTGTGTTTCCAAACAAAAGGCACAGCGTTTTTGGTAGGTAATACCTTCATGCCCAGTTAGCGTACCATCAATCCAATTGGCGGTATAGAGTTGCACACCGGGCTCTGTCGTATGAACGGTTAATAGTCGACCACTTTTTTTATCTTGGACTTTAGCCGCAATTTTTAAGGCATGTTCACTTTTATTAATGACATAATTATGGTCGTACCCATTTCCAATTAATAACTGTTTATGTTTCTTGTTAATACGTGCGCCTATTTTATTCCAAGCAGTGAAGTTGAAGGGGGTTCTTTTAACGGATTGGATAGCTCCGGTTGGAATACTGGTCTTATCGATAGGGGTATAGTAGTCGGCAAATAATTTTAGATCGTGATCTAGGATATTACTTTTTCCGCCATCTCGCAAGTTGAAATAAGAATGGTTCGTTAGATTAATAACAGTTGGCGCATCCGTAGTGGCGTGATAGTCTATGACTAATGCATTATTATCATTTAAGGTATAAGTAATTTTACAGCTTAAATTTCCTGGAAACCCTTCTTCTCCATCTACACTTAAATAAGTCAAAATAATAGAGGAGGATCGTTTAGTTGTATTAGTTTCTGCTTGCCATACTGCTTGCCCAAAGTGTTTTGGACCGCCGTGTAAATGGTTGGGCGGATTGTTAGTCGCAAGAGTGTATTTTTTTTCATTGATAGAAAACTGGCCCTTAGCAATTCTATTAGCATATCGGCCCACAGCACACCCCATAAAAGGTTGCTCTTGTAAATAACCCTCTAAGGTCTCAAAGCCCAATACTACTTGCCCAAGCATCCCCATTTTATCATGCGTTTTTATAGAGGTAATCGTTGCACCATAATTAGTGATTTTTACTTCCATTCCATTATTATTGACTAGTGTGTATAAATCAATTGGAATGTTGTTAAGATGACCGAATGTAGATTGAGTAATTGGCATAAGTGGATTAATTAGGGAAAATTTAGACAAGCTCTTAGATAGATTTATCAAAGAACCATATTTTTTGTAAAAAAAACTATGGATTATGCTACTTTTGGGTTTTGAAATAAAGAAGTTGTTTAAAAATGAATTGATGCATCATTTGCAAGTCATTGATTCCTAGATACTTCAGCTTTTTTGATTCCCGTAGCTAAGGCTACGAAAATAAAAAAGAGCTTCGTTCTAGAAACCAAGCACTTACAACTGATTGCAGAATACATTCTTAAACAACTTCTATGTATTGGTGGAAGAAAGTTACAAACTTTCAAAATATTAGGTTGAAGTTACAAACTTCAACCATCGACCCAAACATTTTCCAATGAATTGCATATTACGATTTTGACTTTTCGTTTGCCCTATTCGCTATACAAAAAAAGATTGGAATAAACACTAATAGTTATTTGTCAAAAATGTGATATATGAATTTTACTTAATACAATAGACTTGTTCATAAATAACAAGTTGGTATATGAAAAAATATTTTCCCTTCTAAGAAACCTAAAAAATAAGTCCGTACCTAAGGGTATGCACTGATTTTTTAGATTCCTCAGAAGAAAAAATCTAATTTTCATATAATCAATTCTTATTTATGAACAAGTCTAATGAAAAGAAGCTTTTATACCAAAAGAAACAGATAAAGAATTGATCCTGTCTTTTGTTGGGCCTATTCGAGATTGAGAAATGTAGTAA
>CALJIY010000362.1 GCA_937973945.1 uncultured Saprospiraceae bacterium
TAATTATAAGAACTCAGAAAATGTCAGACTTTTCTTTATCCAGCATATAGGAAAAACCTTCAAATTTAATGTCCAATTTATGAATTGGATGAAAAGAAACACCGGTCAGACATTAGCCACCGCAATAGCTGCTTGGCAACGAATCCAGAAGGAAAAGAAAGCCAATAAAAAGCCAAAAGACATTGCTCCTCAATTTGAGTACAACACTTACCTACGTGATTTTTTGGCAGACAATCCAGACAAAGATCGGAAGGTCGGCATTGCCTTATGGAAATTAAAAAAAGCTATTAGAGGAGGGAATCGGTATGAGCGATCTGATTTTGATTTATTGAAGTAATTATATTTTAAAACAATTTAATTTCTTTGTAAAAAAACATGGGAATAGTCCATATTAATATTAACAAAAGGCTAAGAATAAAATCTGGCTGTTGATCATAATCTATTAAAACCACCATTTCTGGAAAGTATCTAGAATATAAAATATCCACATCTTCTTGTTCAGCAATCACTCGTAGTTTTTCTTTCTTATAACACCCAGAAATTAATTCGACTTTTTTATTGAGAACTTTGTGCTTATAATAAAATTCCAATTCTCCTTGTTTGTTAATATTAGTAATAAATCCAACTCCTTCTATTTTATCAAAATAAAAAACTACATTTGGTCCAACACTATATAAAAACCAACAAAAAGGTAAAACAGAAAAAAGTAAAACATATACTAACTTATACTTTGAATTATTTTGTTCTAATCGATTTGTATCATTCATATTTTAAAGAAGAGTTCAGCAATCCTGCTCGGTCAACATCTTTGCGGGAGGGCCTGACAAAAATACCGGAGGGATTATTTTTGTCTAGGGTTTTTGGTTCTTTTTTGCCAATGCAAAAAGAACAATACTTACTTTAAATTGAACTCTCCATTCCTAAGCATCCTTATCCGATCGAATAATAAACTTCGCCAACTGCCTTGCCTGTTCCTCTGGATTTTTCCACCAATCCCTTGACCAAACTTGAATAAACCGATAGCCTGCTGCTTCCAATTTAGTTTGGACTTGTCGTTGCCAATTAAAAGAATAAGCCTCTGTATTTTTGGAAAAATTATCTACTACAATAATATAAGACGGTTTTCTCGCCAACGTTCCTTTTATAATAATAGGAAACTGATGAATACCAATAAATGTATTAGTGCTGATTCGATCGGGTTCAAAATAAGCCCGAAGATGATTCGCCATCTCTTCATTAAATGTCGTCGTAGGGGTTTGATTTTCAATAGAAGAAGGGACACCAATTTGCTCTAAAATTTGTTTTAATTTAGCCTTATGCCCTTTTTGATTGATATATACAAAATCTAAAAAACTAAAGTATAAATGTAATCCAGTCCCAGCTGTTTCTAATAGATTTAATTGCTCCGATTGTATAGGAATAGAATTGCAGACGTACAGATTTCTGGTATCACAGGTCAACAAATTTTGTAGATCAATTTCTCCTTTAGGGCTATTATAAATTTGATAATCTTTCGTTAACACGCTTTGACCTTCTTCTTGCCCAAAAGTTAAAGAAACAAGTACCGTATCAAATGACTGTCCTTGTATATCCGCAAAAGAAAAAACCGTCAATCCAGCTGTAATATATGCCTGGACCATCTCATAAGTATCTGATTGAGTTTGCTGAATATTTAAAAGCTGTGCTGCTATATAATCCCGTTGAGCAATAGTGGCACAAGCAATACCTACTTTGGAGACCACGCCTTTATGCTTAATAAATAGCTGGTTCAATAAATCCAGAATAAAGGCCGCTTCTTTAATATTTGTTTGCGTCGCAGGATCGTATACACCTTTTACATAATACCCTTGTAAGGCAGGATCCTGCTTAGCTTGTAAATCTGGTAATTGCAAATATTGCTGATACGCTACATTCGTAAAATGTAATAAAGAGATAGGGCTTAGCTGATGTTGTTGTTTGAGATATAGCGTTTGACCAGCTATCTTTTTTGCAGCGCCCCAGAAAGATTCCGTCGCTAGTATTGGGCCTTGATTGCCAGAGCCAAACACTACTACCTTTTGAGCGGTTGTTAAAATACTTGCCCCTGCTTCCCTTGTCATTAACTCAGGATTGATAATAATAACATTATCCCAAGCCGCTTTATCTCTAGTATTTAATTTTTCAAAGGTGGCAATGGTCATCAATTGAATGGGAAAGAAATTTTTCACCAACTCAAAATTACTTTGGTAATAATCCTCTAATTTTTCTTGCTGCTGTCTACCTAATATTTGGTCGGAAGAATACTGATCCGTTTCTTTTAAACCATTCAGGGTCGTCCAACTTTGTGCAGCCCAATTGGTCCGCAAATAGCTCGGTAATAAATTCGATAAAGTATCATGTTTTGCATGATACGATTGGATCATATCTTCTTGATTCAATACTTCCTCTGTCTCTGCTTCTTGGAGTAGGTGTTGGTAATACCAACTCTTAAAAGCATTCTCCCAATTAACTGGACGAACAGCAATTAACGCCTTGACTACCTTCTGTTCCTGAAGGTTCATGGTTTGCCAATGCTGTCTCCACTCATAGTAGGTATCAAAATCCCGAAGATGATAAAGCGTATAATTTAACTGTTCAATTAAGTCTTCTAATTGCCGCACTTGTAAGGGCAAACTTGTTCCATTATTTTTTACCAAATCTTTAAACAAGGGAACCGCATTAATCTCTTTGACCAATAATTCTATGGACTGTTCAATATGAACCAAACGATCTTTAAAGTCTATAGAACTTTGAGCGGTTTGACTAGTTAGGAATTTCGCACTTTCCGACAAATCCAATGGATAGGTTTGGCGCCAAGTTTGGTAGGCTTCCTTAAACTTTTTTAAGTCAAGGGAAATAGATTCTGTTTTCCCTGTAGTCGCAGCAAATTTAAATTCAAAATATGGACTGGCTCCGTACTTTTTTTGAAGCTGATTATAAGCAACTAGGATCGTCTCTTTTTCTGCAAGCGTATTAGGATTAGCCGCTAATGCTTGTTCTAAAGATTTTATTCGTTTTCCTATATCTCTATTGTATTGGTAAAAATGCGTTTCTAACTGATCCTTATAAAGACCTATTTCGACTAGTGCCGTTTGCTGAATTTGTCTGGCTCTTGTAAGAGAAGACTTTAAATGTTGCTCAACAATTTCCTTCGCCTCTGCTTTATTGTTGTATAAGAAACACTCTCTGCTCAATGCATCTAATGGATTTTTAAAGCCATTGATTTCCGTAAACAAACTACTTGACTTAGCAACTTTCGCTGAGATTTGGGTCATTTCCAACATATTAAATTGGAAATCTTTTGGATCTAGGTGGCTATTCAATAAATCCTTTTTTTCGGATTTATTATGCTTCATAAATAATCCAATCGTCTCTGCCCTATTATTTATATCAAAAACACTTTGTCCATAATGAGAAGCGATGGCGGTGAGTTGCTGACTCAACTGCGCATATTCGGAAAAAGTAGTATCAAATTCCGTATTAGAAGGCTGCTTTTGCAATTGATTAATTGCCTTCACTTTAGGAATCAATAAATCAATTAATCGCTGTCTATCTTGTTGTAAATTTTTAAAATGATAGCTATATGATTGCAAACCATTTTGCGCAAATCTATTCGCTATTTTTGTTAAACCAATCTGGTTGGTACCTATAATTAAGGTAGATTGTTGCTTAATTAAGTTTTTAACTAAAAGGTTGAGTATCGTGTGCGTCTTACCTGTCCCTGTAGGCGCTTCCACTGCGACAAAATTTTGTTTATTCGTCGCATCTGCCACTCCCTGTTGGTAATGATCATTCGTTAAAAAATCAAAATTGATAGCAGCAGGGCTAATCGCCGTATTCTTTTTATCCCAATATTCTTTAGTCAAACAGGCTTCAATAAAAGTATGTTGCTGTACTTCTGGTAAATTCGCAATGATAGCTGACCATAAAATTTGACCGTTTTGCGGTTTACTCAACAATTCTCCGAGCGATGGAAAATATATCGTTCCACCAGTTGGACGATCATTGCTACAAGAAAGCAAATTGGACAACTCTTGGCAAAAAATGGTACAGAAATCGCTAGATAGCCCATCTTGACGGATACTATTTTCTGCTTTATCTACTAATAGGCTAACTTCCTCTGAAAGCGAACTAAGGATGGGATTCAATTTCCCTGTATGACTACCTTTTCCACTAATAGACCAAAGACTAGCATCCGTTGGATCAGGCTCGATGGCTACGGACCAAAAGAAAATAGGCATCGCTGCCAAACCATTCGTGGCCTTATTATCCCTTTTTATTAAAATAGGATAGCCAAAATCTAGATGCGTATCCGTCCTGATAGATTGGTCGTTTTTTAGACTGAAATACAGCTTCCTAATACGATCTTGTTGCTCTTTGGGAGGTCGAAATTGGTAGGCGAAGGGGCGATTAGCAAATAGCGCTAATAATATATCTGAAAATAAACTACTACCTTTTACATCAATCTGATCGATTGCTAAGATACCATCATAGATTGGTAAAGCCTCTGAATAAGTAGCTGGTATGGGGTCGTAAGACACCAATGTTGTGTGTGTGTATTGGTCGTTTTCCATAGGTAACAATGGGATGTTGGTAGAAGGTCCCTATTTCTTCTTCCTAAAATCCTCTTTTAGTATTCTTATTTTTCTCCAAAATAAAGAAATGTAAGCATATAGACAAGTAGGAGAAACAACTTCAATCTCAACTGCAACTGCAAAACGAGATGTTGACCCACTTAGTTCAGGTAGGGAGGGTATTAAATTCTATATTTGCAAGCGACCAAGAGGGTGCGATTTCTCCCGGTTTGGGTGTGCTTTTGTTGAGAGCGAAACGAAAAAACAAAAAAGGGCAGGAGGTAGAGATTTTAGGTTAATTGGTTCTAGAAATCATAAGTAATACATCTACTTGTTAGGCGAAATTAGACTGATTTATGATGTATGACCTGCCTGCGTGCCTTGGCAGGCAGGTTTAAGATATATGATGTAAGATTTTCTCACATAGTCCAAATCAATTGGTAATTGCCCGTGAAAAGTCAGTTAAAACTAGAACCAATCAACCCTGCCCTGGCGAGGGTTGGGTGTGGAATTTTAAAATGTAATCTTCCTTTCCACCCCCAACCTCCGCCAGCAGGGGAGAAGATCCTGCAAGGACTTAATTTTTTGTATAAAACTCTAACTATCTATAATTTGCAAAATAAACTTAACAGCTCCATCTAGATATGTGGTCAACGTCTTGCTTTGAAGTTGAGATTGATGTTGAGATTGAAGTTAAATGAAAGCTTATTTAGTCAGCCCACCACTAACCTTCTCGCCATTTTTATACTCATATTCCATCATAATATTTCCTTCTTCATCGTAATACTTATAAGATCCGTGCTGCTTCCCATCTTTGTACTCTGCCTCTAACTTAATTTTATTGTTACGATAGTATTGTTTAAAGGTACCAGTCATTTGCCCATTGGTATAGGTCGCAGTTTCTTCGAGGTTACCAAATTTAAATTTAGAATATACACCATCATAGGCGCCATTTACGTAGTTTGTTTTCGTTTCAATTTGGCCCCTATCCGACATCGTTAAGAAAAGGCCATTTAATTCATTATTGACATAATTAGCAATAGTTTTGATTCGATCTTCTTTGTCTGGATAATAAGTCATCCACGATCCATTCTTTTTGCCATTCACAATGATTCCTTGCTCCAAAATTTTTCCATCTGCGCCCTTTTTAACGGCACTGATGCCTCCACTTGCTAAAGGGGTTTGTGTAAAACCAGTCAAATCTACGGACAAGGGAGCATTAGAAGCACTGCCTCCACTACCGCCACAGGCAAATAAACAAAATAGGATCAATAAACTCGAGATGGTATTTACTAAAATTTTCATAGTTAAGACTATTGTATTTAAAAATTTAAAAAATCCGTTGATTTTTAATCAACTTCTTGTGTCGAAGGTACAAAAATAAAATGCTCTGATAAAATCCCAAATTTTATAGCTAAAAAAAAGGTTTAGGGCTTATCTTTGGTTTTTGTGGTGAAACGCTATTCAATTCTTTTTTTTGAATCACAAAAGAGACAAAAGGATTGCAGGATCGTCGAGGTTTGTAACCATAGCTGTCAGGCTATCAGAAAAGCTCATTGATTACCAGTTAATTATGGAGCGGAGGTAGATGGCAGAAATTTTCAAAATGGCTGTCATCTTTCCCAGCAAGCCAGATGACAGCCACTTTACAAGTTTCTGCCATCAATAGTCCGTCTCTTTGACGGGTATGGTTTGTAACCTCGATGCAGTATGATGATCGTATGGCATCGAGGTTATAAACCTCGACGATCCTAGCTTGAAAAACACTCTGTGGACTCCGTGTCTCTGTGTTCGTAAAAATATCCTTAGTAATAGGAAGCCAAGCTTTATGAAAATATTAAAAATAGCATTTAACAACCTCAATTCTCTTCAAGGAGAAACGATTATTGACTTTCAAGTAGAACCTTTGAGAAGTACAGGCTTATTTGCTATTGTCGGAGATACCGGTTCAGGTAAAACAACCGTATTAGATGCCTTGACCTTAGGTATTTATGGCAGAATCCACCGAAATAAAAATGTAGAAGAGGTTTTATCTTATGGGGCAACCGAAAGTTATGCGGAAGTAGAATTTTCTGTAGGTACGGCGATTTATAGAAGTAAATGGCAACTATGGAAGGCAAGAGGACAGGTAAGTGGGAAAACGCATTTCAAACGGGAATTAGCAAAATGGGAAGAAAGTAGTAAAGAATTTGAAATATTAGCCACTAAAATAAGGGAGATTGAAGAATTAACCGAGCAAATTACAGGACTAGACTATCATCGTTTTAGTAAATCTGTTTTGTTATCGCAGGGAGATTTTGCTGCCTTTTTAAAAGCATCAGAAAAAGACCGAAGTAATTTATTAGAACGAATTACCGGCACCAATATTTATTCAGATATTTCCATCGCTGCTTTTGATCGATTTCGTTTAGAAGAAGGAAAATATCTAGCTTTGAAACAGGAACTTGGCGCCCTCCAGATATTAGACAAAGAGGATCAAAAATTATTAGAACAAGAGAAAAAAGAATTTGAAAAAGGAGGAAAAGCACTCAACAAAGAAATAAACAGCTTTAAAAAACAAATCGCTTGGCTGGAAAATTTAAGCAGTCTAGAAGCCACACTGGAAAAAGAAACGCAAGCCCTTCAAAAGGTGACGGAAAAATGGACCGCTGCCCTACCCGCTTTTGAGCAATTAGAAAATCACAAAAAAACAGCGGTCTTTCAGAAAGATATTATTCAGTTAAATAGTTTAGAAAACACTCATCAAGAATTAAGCTTAGCGGCAACCCAATTGCAAAAAGATATCCGAAACCATGAACTAACAAAAGAAAAAACTAGCACTTATTTAAAAGAACAAACGACACTACTTGAAACGGCAAAAAAAGATAAAGTAGGACAAGAAAAACTATATCAACAAGTAGCCGAATTAGATGTTTTATTAAAAGAGAAAAAAAGTCCATTAGATAAAAAGCTACTAGAAGTAAAAACATTAACGACCCAACTTCAAGCATTCGAAGAAGAAGAAAAACAATTAAAAGCAACACAACTCAAGCTACAAACGAATATTGAAGAACGAACTGCTTGGTTAAAAGAAAACCAATACCTGGATCAATTAGCAGAGGATTTGCCTACTTTGAAATTGCATTATGAAGAGTTAAAAACCATTCATAAGCAATCAGAAAAAAGTAAAAAAGAAGAGCTAGGCATTGCGCAAGAGTTAGGCAAAATAACACAGGCGATTGCAAAATTCATGCAGCTTGATCATGGCGCAAATGCTAAAGTAGCCGAACTTGAAAAACAATTGGCTAGTCCCCTAAATGAGTATAAAACACAGAATGTCAATCAGTTACTCCCTTTACTCAACGAAGACATTGAAGCTTTAAACCACAAACAACAATATTTCCAAAGCCTCATCCTGCTCAACAAAGAATATGAAGAACTCATAGCTGCACTAGCGATTTACGAAGAAGATATTGAAAGCTTTTTGAGTCAGCAAGGAATAATAGAAGCTCGATTGCTCACCGCAGTAGAACTAAGAGACGAGTTGATGAAACGCTATGAGTTCAAATTACAAATCTATGAGCGAGAGCAATTAATGGCGAATTATGAACGGGAACGAAGCGCCTTAAAAGAAGGCGACAAATGTCCGCTTTGTTTTTCTACGAGTCATCCCTTCCG
>CALJIY010000363.1 GCA_937973945.1 uncultured Saprospiraceae bacterium
TTACTGCGATAGATGAATCAGAAAGTATGCTACAAGTAATGGCGGAAAAATTTAAAACCCAATCCAATATAAAATATGTAGTATCAGAATCCGAAAATATTCAAATAGCTACAAATCAATTAGACTATGCATTAGCCAATATGTATTTGCACCATGTGGAGCGTCCTGCAGTAGCTATCTCAGAAATTTACAGAACCTTAAAGCCTGGTGGAAAATTAATTATTACAGACTTGGATAAACATGATTTTGATTTTCTAGTAACAGAACAAAATGATCGTTGGATGGGCTTTGAGCGAACCGATATTATCCAATGGTTTGAAGCAGCTGGATTTAAAGAGGTTTTAGTAGATTGTGTAAATGCTAATTGTTGTGCGGATTCTTGTGATACAGATGCCAAGGCTTCGGTTAATATTTTTATTGCTACTGGAGTGAAGTAATTGAAAAGGTAGCATAGAAAAGCTCACAAGGTTTTGACGTCATATTTATAAAGTTGGTGTCAATTAGACAAAAAGAAAAAACAATGGAAGATAAATACAGAATTTCTACAGAACCGCAATTGTTGGATATTGCAATGATCCATGATTTTTTATCAACAAAAGCATATTGGAGTCTAAAAATTCCTAAGGAAACAGTAATTAGGTCAATTGAGCATTCCCTTTGCTTTGGTGTATACAAGAATAGCGAACAGGTGGGATTTGCCAGAGTGGTATCCGATTATTCGACAATTGCATATTTGGGAGATGTTTTTATTCTTGAAGCACACCGAGGAAAAGGACTTTCAAAAATTTTGATGAAGGCTATAATGAATCACGTTTCACTGCAAGGGTTAAGAAGGTGGATTCTACTTACAGGAGATGCACATGGTTTATACAAAAAATTTGGCTGGAAAGAATTAGCAGATTCAAGCATATGGTTGGAGCTTCATGACAGTAATGTGTATAAAAAAAATGATTGATTTAGATTTACAAAAGGCTTGACAGTACGAAACTGCCAAGCCTTCTACTTGATTGTCTTTTCTGTTTAAACAAGCTTTTAAGCCGTTACACCAGCCAAAATCTCTTTAGCCAACCAATCGCCAACTTCTGAAGTTTTATAAGCTTTTCCACCTTCAGCAATGTCTTCTGTAACTACCCCTGTTGTCATAGAAGCATCTACTGCCGCTCTGACTGCTTTAGCTTCGTCTACTAGGTTTAAGCCTAACTCTAATAATAAAGCCGCAGATAAAATTGTACCAAGCGGATTGGCAATATCTTTTCCAGTTGCTTGTGGATAAGAGCCGTGTACAGGTTCAAATACCCCTGTATGTGTACCAATAGATGCAGAAGGTAACAAACCTAACGATCCAGTAATCACACTTCCTTCATCAGAAATAATATCCCCAAACATGTTACTCGTCACCACCACATCAAATTTCTTGGGCCATTGAATAATTTGCATCGCTGCATTATCCACAAACATATAATCTACGGTTACATCAGGATAGTTTGGTTCCATTTCTTGAACCGTCTCTCGCCACAATCTAGAGGAAGCAAGCACATTTGCTTTATCAACTACCGTCAGTCGTTTATTTCTTTTTCTAGCGTAATCAAAACCCAATGCCACTATTCTTCTAACTTCATCTTTTGTATAATACATCGTATCGAAAGCCGCATTACCGTCTTCTGATCGACCTTTTTGTCCAAAGTAAATACCGCCTGTCAGTTCTCTAACCACCACAAAATCTACTCCTTCTACTAAGTCTTGTCTTAGGGGAGATCGGTGCAATAAAGATTTGAAAGGAGCAACTGGTCGGATGTTAGAAAACAAACCTAAATCCTTTCTCATTTTTAACAAGCCTTGCTCTGGTCGAACGGTTGCCTTAGGGTCATTATCATACTTCGGATCTCCGATAGCACCAAATAATACCGCGTCAGAGTTCATGCATAATTCATGCGTTTCAGCTGGATAAGGTTCTCCTGTTGAATCAATTGCAGTAGCACCTACCGGTGCATAAGTAAATTTAAAGGTATGGCCATATTTTTGACCAATGGCATTCATTACTTTTACTGCTTGTTCTACTACTTCTGGTCCGATACCATCGCCAGGAAGCGTTGCAATATTATAGGTCATAATTATTTTATTTACTCGATCTAAACTTGATTTCCAAGACTGATTGATGGGGCTATTTGCCCTTGATTGTTTTTTCATAAATTAGGCAATTAGCCAAATTATAAATCGAGGTGATTACGCTTAAATTTAAAAGGTGCAAAAATAAGAAATAAAACGTTTGGGTTAGTGAAAAATCACTTGGAAATATATGGTAAGCTTATCAACATAGTTTAACCTAATTACCGTCTTTTACCACGGATTCACAGATTACAAGTGCTTAGACCTAGCTTAATCTGTGAATCCGTGGTAAAAACATTGTCTATTTTCAGCCTCACACATTCAAAATCTTCCAAACCAACTCCTTCTTTAGCTCGCCTTCAAACTGATGAACATTATTAAAATTGACGCCTTTAGATTTCAGATCATATTCTTTTAAAAGGGATAATACCTGTTCCGTTTGTAGGCGGTTGTAATAGCGAGCCGTCAGTTTATATTCTTTTAGAAAATAACTAGATCTCAATTTTAACTGCGTCAAAATATCTTGCTCTGAAGAATTTTTAAGAAAATGGAGGGTATAAATTTTACTATAATAATTATACAAAGCCCCCACCATCATGACCAATGGGCCTTTCTTTGGATTATCGACAAAATACTGAACAATCCGATTAGCCTTGCTTACCTGCCGCTGACCTAATGCTTTTTGTAGTTCAAAGACGTTATAATCCTTACTAATTCCAATATTTTCTTGGATATGCTGGGCAGTAATCGTTGTTTTAGGAGGCAAGTTAATAGTCAGCTTATCTAGCTCATTGACTACTTTGGATAAATCTGTTCCCAAGTATTCTGCCATCATAGCTGTGGCAGGGGGTTCTATATTAAATTTCTTATCTTTTAAATAGCCAACTATCCAATCTGGCAATTGGTTATCATATAATTTCTTGGATTCAAAAACCAAGGCTTTGCTCTTTATTGCTTTTCCAAATTTAGTACGGCTATCAAATTTTTTATGCTTATGACAAATGACTAGTATAGTTGTATCTAGAGGCTTCTCTATGTATTTGATTAAGTCTTTTAGCGTTTTCATTTCTTGCGCTTCCTTCAATATAACCACTTGATGAGAAGCCATCATAGGGTAGCGCCGCGCCGCATCTACTACTTGTTTAAATTCTGTTTCTTTCCCATAGAGCACCGTCTGGTTAAATGCTTTTTCGCCTTCACTCAATACATTCTTTTCTATATAACTAGAAATGGCATCTATGAAATACGACTCCGTCCCGTGTAGAAAATAGACCGGTTTATATTTCTTAGCCTTTAAGTCTTTTTGTATTTCTGAGAAAGTCATATTTAGGAGTTATGGAGTGTGATTAAGAACACGGAGGCACAGAGACACGGAGAACACGGAGAACACGGAGTTAAATATTTTTCTTGCTGCTTTACATCTATATGATTCTCTTTGTCCCTGTGCCTCTGTACTACTACTTTATAAAATTTGCAAAAAACAATGTTTTAGTCAACTGTTAGTTTTGAACTTGTGTTTGATACTTGTGCTTGACCTTTAATTATCTGTGTTCTTTCCACTACAAATGTAAACAAAAAAAGCCTCCAGAGTAATCAAACTCCAGAGGCTTTTTATATATCGTTTTATGAATTCATTATCAAATTACCCTTCTAAAGCAGCTGCACCACCCACAATTTCCGAAAGTTCTTTCGTAATTGCTTCCTGACGAGCTTTGTTGTAGGAAATCTTTAATTCCTTCACTAATTCTTCTGCATTTTCTGTAGCAGCATCCATCGCAGTCATCCGCGCGCCATGCTCAGATGCATGAGTATCTAGTACAAACTTTTGAAACTGTGTCTGTAGAATACTTGGCACTAAATGCTTCAATAAATCTTCTTTATTCGGTTCGAAGATATAATCTGCTTTAGCCGTAGATTCTCCAGCTTTCGGTTCTAGTTTTTCTACTGGCAAAAATTGTACACATTTTGGAATCTGAACAGCGGCATTTCTAAACTGACCATAGGCTGCATCAATAACATCATACTCGCCTGCTTCAAAAGCATCCATTAATTGCTGAGATACTTTAGCTACATTATCAAAACTCAAATCACTAAATAAGGCAACATGATCTTCAATTCTTGTACACTCAGGATATCGCTTTCTAAAGAAGTCATTTCCTTTTTTACCAATAGGCAAAATAGTTAATTTTCCTGCTGCTCTTACTGCCTCATACTTTTCCTCAATCTTAGCCACAGCCTCTTTGATAATGTTGTTATTGAAGGCGCCACACAAGCCTTTATTAGACGTGACAATGACCATACAAACAGCTTGTACCGGTCGTTCTTTTCCAAAAGCGGTATTCGCATCGCCTTCTAAATTAGATAAGATATTAACTAACATCTCATTTAATTTATTAGCATACGGACGCATTTGAGTAATCGCCATTTGCGCTCTTCGCAATTTAGAGGCCGCAACCATCTTCATTGCTTTCGTAATCTGTTGCGTATTTTTCACGGATGAGATCCGCTCTCGAACTTCTTTAAGATTAGCCATAACTTATTTTAGTTATGAAGTAGGAAGTAGGAAGTAGGAAGTAGGAAGTATAAAGTATAAAGTAGAAAGTGTAAAGTAGAAATAGCTCCTACCTTATACTTTATACCTCTTACCTTATACCTCATACCTTATACTTCATACCTTATACCTCCAGTGCCTATTTAAATCGACCAGATAATTCTGCCGCTAATTCTTCTACTGCCTTAATCGCCTCAGGTGCTAATTTTCCTTTACGGAAAGATTCTAATGCATCTGGGTGTCTTTGCTCTAGAGTCGTTAAAAACTGCTCTTCGAATTCTTTCACTTTATTTACTGGAACGTCTTTCAACAAACCTTTTGTACCTAAGTAGATAATCGCTACTTGCTTTTCCACTGCTACTGGAGAGTACTGTGGTTGCTTCAAGATTTCTACGTTCCGCTTACCTTTTTCCAAAGTAGCCATTGTCGCAGCATCCAAATCAGAACCGAACTTAGAGAAAGCCTCTAATTCTCTGTACTGAGCTTGATCCAATTTCAAGGTACCAGATACTTTCTTCATCGACTTCACCTGTGCGGATCCACCTACACGAGATACCGAGATACCTACATTAATGGCAGGACGTACACCAGCATTAAATAAATTCGACTCTAAGAAGATCTGACCATCTGTAATAGAAATTACGTTGGTCGGAATATAGGCAGATACATCACCCGCTTGCGTTTCGATAATAGGTAATGCCGTTAAAGAACCACCACCTTTCACGATACCTGCATCTTTCAAAGACTTAGGTAAATCGTTCATATCGTTTGCAATCTTATCATCATTGATGATCTTTGCAGCACGCTCTAATAAACGGGAGTGTAAGTAAAATACATCACCTGGGTAAGCCTCCCGTCCCGGTGGACGACGAAGTAATAAAGATACCTCTCTATAAGCTACCGCTTGCTTAGATAAATCATCATATACAATCAATGCTGGACGGCCAGTATCTCTAAAGAACTCTCCAATCGCAGCACCCGCAAATGGTGCGTAGAACTGTAGCGGTGCTGGCTCAGCTGCAGATGCAGATACGATACACGTATAGGCCATCGCTCCGTTTTCTTCCAAAGTCTTGGCAACGTTTGCTACCGTAGAAGACTTCTGACCAGAAGCTACATATATACAATAAACAGGTTCGCCCCTGTCATAAAATTCTTTTTGGTTGATAATCGTATCAATCGCTATGGCCGTCTTACCAATTTGACGATCACCGATAATCAATTCCCGCTGACCTCTACCAATTGGAATCATCGCATCAATCGCTTTGATACCAGTCTGTAGTGGCTCTGTTACTGGTTGTCTGTAGATTACACCAGGTGCTTTACGCTCCAGTGGAATCTCATAAGTCTTACCCGTAATTGGTCCTTTACCATCAATAGGTTCGCCAAGTGTATTGACAACTCTACCAATATAACCTTCTCCTACATTGATAGAAGCGATCTGTCCTGTACGTCTCACTTTAGCTCCTTCAATGATCCCATCTGATGGTCCCATTAATACAACCCCTACGTTATCTTCTTCTAAGTTCAAAACGATAGCTCTCACCCCATTTTCGAATTCTACCAATTCCCCTGCTTGCGCACTAGTCAAGCCATATACACGAGCAATACCATCCCCAACTTCAAGTACTGTACCCACTTCTTCTAACTCAGTAGAGTTGTTAAAGCCAGATAGTTGTTGTTTGATTATTGCTGATATTTCATCAGGTTTTACATCAACCATATCTATAGTTTTTTATTTTGAATGATGAATTTTGTAGGATTCTTAAAATGGTTAAAAACCTACCAAAAAATAATTTATAATAAAGTTTTTTTTAGAACAGAGAAGCGAGAGCAGACCAGCCCGACTGCCGTCAGGCGGGCGGGAAATAGAGACGTATTACGTTTGTAAGAATAATGCGTCTCTATTCTCTCTTCTCTACTCTCTGTTCTAAAAAATTACATTTTCTTGTTGTACTGGCTACCAGAAAATTCTTTTCTAAGTAATTCCAGTTTGTGTGCCACACTAGCATCATATAGTTTGTCATCAAACTCAATCACAAATCCTCCGATAATATCAGGATTCACAACCGTTTCAATTTCTATATTATCATTCGTGGAATCACTGCCCATCAATTGCGCTTTAATAATAGACAAAGAACTAGCCTCTAATGGTGTAGCAGTTGTTACTTTCACCGTAGAGATATTATTCAATGTTTTGTGCTGTGCAATATATTGATCTGCAATAGCAGGTAAATATTGTTCTCTACCTTTTCTAGTGATAATGTCTAAAAAAGTCATCGTCAACTCATCAAATTTTCCACCAAAAATGGATTTGATAATCGCTTGCTTCTTATCTGACTTAACGATTGGGCTCTTTAATAGTAGTTGAAAATCTCTCTGCTCCGCTGCTTTTTTAAAAGCTTTTACCTCTTCCAAGATCTTATCTACTTTCCCTTGTTCTTGTGCTAAGTCCAGTAAAGATTTAGCATATCGAGAAGCAATTCTAGTTACTGACATATTATTATGGTCTTAGGTCTTTGTTATTCTTTTAGAATAGAGAAGCGAGGGTAGAGATGTAATTCGTTTAAAAATGGATAAATCTCATCATCTTTTAAATGAAGTACATTTC
>CALJIY010000364.1 GCA_937973945.1 uncultured Saprospiraceae bacterium
GATGCAATTGAATGGTTTAATTCTGTATCCCCTTCAAAAGTCGTGTGTTCAGTCTTTATTAATTCTGGAATCCTATCATTCCCATTCATAGAAAAGGGAAGGGTAGAAAATAATAAAGAAAATAAAACAAGAAACAGTATAGGTTTCTTCATGTTCGTAAAATGTTTGATTGAGTAAAATATCATTATCTTTAAGTGTTTTGTCGGATAATAGCATACCCTCAAAAATCACTAAAAAAAAAACTTTATATCCTGTAAAAGTGAAACCATTACATTAGTGCTTACTTTTTGGTAAAAACAAACACAAAAAGGGTTACTTTTAATGCGATATTTAAAAAAATATGGATAGTGTTAGACTAGTTTAAGTCTCGAAGAACTTAAATATCTTGATCAGACCTACTTTAAAAGTAGTCCACTTTTATACAGAGTGAGAAATGGTTTAGTAATAGTAAAAGACTTGATCGGATTTTGGGAAAGGATATAAATTTGCTTAAAATTCTCTAAGAAAAAATTTGTGTATATGGTAGGTAATAGAATAAAGCAAATATAAGTTAATCTTCAATCAAATGAAACTATTCCCCTTTTATTTTCTTTAATATTTTATACTTTAACAATTACACTTCAATTTAAACAAAATTGTAAACAACTAATAATCAAAACAGTAAACATTATTATTACTCTAATCATATTACAAAAAGTAGGAATGTTAAATTTTAGCTAAAATTAAAATGCTACGAATATTAAAACAAGACAAAGAAGATCTTACAGATCAAGAATTGATCCTACGATATAAAAAAGAGGGGGAAATGCTTTATTTAGCTCAGCTATATAAACGATATACCAATCTTATCTATGGTGTTTGTCTAAAGTATTTAAAAAATAGTCAAGATGCGGAGGATGCTTACATGAGTGTGTTTGAAAAGTTAATTAAAAAAGTACGGCAACATGATATTACAAACTTCAAAAGTTGGCTGCATGTAGTGGTGAAAAATCATTGTTTAGAGATCATTCGAAAACAGAAAAAAAATTTAACAATTTCTTATGATCAAGAACTTGTGCAAAATGAACCATTTGTGCATCCTTTTGAAGAATCCCCAACGGAAGAATCAGAAAAGAAGTTGAGCAATTGTTTGCAACAACTAGAATTGCAACAATTAGAAGCGATTCAATTATTTTATTATCAAAATAAATCCTATAAAGAAATAGCTACCACAAAAAACCAACCACTCGGAAAGATTCGATCTGCTATTCAGAATGGTCGACGAAATCTTAAAATATGTATGGAAGGTTAAAAAAGATTCTTTGACATGTCCCGTGAAAAAGATCAAATAAAAATAAAAACCAACACTCCCCGTTAGTCGCTTTTGATTTTTCTTTTTATTTGAACACGGAATTTGTCAAAGAACGAAAAAAAATAACGCATGATGGAATTATTAAAAAAATGGCTGGATGGTTCCATTAATTGGAAGGAAGAAAAACGATTAAGGACGGAAGCCAGAAAAGATAACTTTTTGGCAGATGCATTGGATGGCTTGGATGCCCTACCTGATGCAGATCATACACATAATACAAAAGTATTAGAGCAGCGACTTCAAGAACATATTAGTAAAAAGAAGAAGCGAAAAAACTTCCCTGTAAGGGCCATCGCTGCCGCTGCTATTCTTTTATTATCAATAGGTATTTGGTGGAATATGCAAAACAACTTTAAGCCAGCGCCTATTGCAGAAAGGCAAACAAAATCTGTATCTCCTACTGCTAGTCCTTTAATAGAAAATAAGATAAAGGAAGATAAAGAGGAAGTCTCCATTCCAAATACAGTAGCTGCTATTACCGACAAAATAACTGATGATAAGAAAGCCTTGCCTAAAGAATTCAAGACTACACCTTCGGAAAAACCAATAGCAGAATCCAATAAAGAATTAGTCGTCGCACAAAAAGAATTGCCTAAGTCTAATACTATTCAATCATATGATCTACAAGAGGAAGTTTTATCTAGTACTAATTCTCCAGAAAAAGTTGAAATTCCTACAGAAGCTTCAAGTATGGTAATGGAAGTGGCCTCCTCCGAAGTTTACTCAATCACAGAGCAAGAGGATCAGGAAGATGCAGCTGGAATCGCCATTGTGGAGGAAGTAATAGCTGCCAGTCCCGCACCAGTTGTGATGTCAGAAGAACCGATAGACTTAACGTCTGCTCCTATTAGCATGGATGTGAGTAGCGCAATTGCCGAGCAGGATATGCCTGTGGCAAGAGCTATGACAAGAAGGGCAAATAATACCCCGACTACAAAGGTATTTCCTGTTGGTGGAATGGAAGATTTCAGGACATACCTTAAAGCCAATAAACGTTATCCTGACATTGCTAATGTAGAGGGTACCGTATTTCTAGTTTTTTCACTCGACCAAGATGGTACCGTCAAGGATATTGAAGTAACGAAAAGTCTTCACCCAGCTTTTGACAAAGAAGCTATTCGACTTTTGAAGGAGGGGCCAAAATGGATTAGTCCTGCAAGAGTCGGTTACTGTGAAATAGCTTTTTAATCAGAAGAGTAGTTATCCTTTTCCTAATAGATGACACTTGTCATTTTTAAGAGTGTAAACTAGAATAGTCGATTATCTAAAATCGCCAAATACCAGAAATTTTAAACCTACTTTCTAGTGGGCTTATAGCTGCCCTATCTGAGAATGCATCATCAAGAGTATTCACATTGATAAAATCAGTACTTACAGAATTACTCCGTTGTTTTGACCAATTTCTTTCATAACTAAATCGAAGATCAACATAAGGCGTAAGCTCATATCCCATACCCAAAAAGGTCGTCCAATCACTAGGCTTTAAGCGATTTTCTACAGAATTGTAAGAAGTGGTTAATTGATAATAATAAGCAGCTCCTACATCTATTTTTACCCTAGAAGATATTTCATACTCTACCAATAAAGGCATACTCAAATAATGTCCATTACCACTTATAGCTAATGGGTCAACAAAGAATTGTTCGATTTCAGAAGTAGCTACATCCTCCTGCTGCTCCTCATTAATGGAGGTCCCTGCCCCTGCAGTATTCGCAGGTGCATCAGCCGTTATATCCATGGAATCCATAGATCGATCTGGTTCTGGCACGCTAAATATATTTGCATTATTATCAGCTTTTACTAAACCATTAAAGCGGAAGTAGTGATAATGCAAACCTGTACCTATCCTCCATTTAGGGTGCCATTGGTAAGTAGTTTTCAAACCAATAGCGTACTCATTAAATCTAGTTAATTTAAAAGTTCCAAGTGAAGCAACTAGTGCCCAATCCATGCGAGGCTTTTTGGGAATAGCTTGCACTGGAAAAGTAGCTTGGTAGGATACTATTGGTAAACTCATTATTTCCAAACTAGGCATGTGCTGAATAGTCAATAGTTCTTTTTTTTCCACTAATGGGATCTTTTCTTCTTGATTAAAAGTGGGACTGCCGAGTGAAGAATGGGTGATTTCTTCAAGAGCTTTTCGAGGAATAATAATTGAATTTTGTAAATTCAGAGCATCATCGGCAATGATAACATTCGGATATATTCTATTGTCTAAAGCTGTAGAATGGGCAGTCCCTTTTAAGATCTTATTAGTTAAATTTTTATTTTGATTATTTTTATTTGGCGTTTCCTTACGCTCACTTGTTTTTAAAGATTTGGTTTGTTCCTGAACGGGATTTTTTGTCTGATCAATAGATATAATTTTCTGTTTTTCTGTTTCAGTATTTTTTGTAACACCTTTCTTACTTGTTGCTACTTGTTGCTCTTCTTGGGTACTAACAGAAGCATGCTCATTTACTGCAATATTATTTCTATTATAGGTGCTTGCTTGTTTTTTATTAAGAAAAACAAACAAACTACCAAGCAGGACCAATAAGATTAAAATCCCCGCACTCCCCCACCACCAAAGGATGGAACGCTCCTTTTTTTGCACAGGCATTTCCTTATCGAGTAGCCTACGCATATCCATCCAAGCCTTATCTTCAAAGGCAGGGTCTTTTTCTTTCTGTAAACGATTATCCTGCATGATGTCTATTTGAAATGGATTTATTAATCAATTGCTTTAGGGTTTTTCGAGCAGTTGACAAATGCCATTTAGAGGTTCCTACACTAATATTTAATTGTGCTGCAATTTCTTTATGGGAATATCCTTCGATAGCGTATAATTGAAACACCATCTTGGTTGCAGGAGGTAACTCTTGGACTAAATTTAGAATATCCTCTGCATACATATTGCTTAAGGCCGTTTCTGGGATGACCTCTTCTTTTTCTTCAAAAACTAAAAACTGTATATATTTTGAATGCTTTTTATAATAGTCAGATAAACTGTGGTAAACAATTTTTCGAAGCCATCCTTCCAAAGATCCCTTAAAAGAAAATTGTGCGATATTTTTAAACGCTCTTAAAAATCCATTATTCACTATTTGCATAGCAATATCCCTATCTTCCGTATACCGAAGACACATATGCATCATCGAGTCAAAGTACTTTCGGTACAATACCTCTTGATGTTTTCGATCATTCTTAGCACATCCTTGTACTAGTTCTTGATCGGTATATGTTCTTTTTTTCCACATTGGTAATAGAGATGCAGAGAAATATTATTTTATAGAACACTGAGGCACTGAGGCACTGAGTTTCCTTGTTGATACAACTTAATCTATGATGAACACTGAGGCACTGAGTTTCCTTACTTGATGCAACTTAATCTATAATGAACACTGAGGCACTGAGGCCACTGAGTTTTCTTTCTTGATACAACTTATTCTCTAAATAACACTGAGGTACTGAGTTTAATAAATCATCCTAAACCTCCGTGCCCCAGTGTCTCCGTGTTCTTAAAAAACCTCAAAAACTCCCCAAACTAGAATAGCATACCCAAACGAATAGCCAAGCGTTTGTAGAACATCTTATATTCTTGCGTTTCCGCACCTCTCCAAGTATTGCCTCCTCTAGTAAAAGTAGCTTTTTGTAATTGTATTCCAGCATCGAGGGTAAAATTAGTTTTAGCAGATCCGCCAAAGCGAAGACCAATGGCTGGGTGAATGAGATACCCACCTTTCGCATCGCTGATACCTGCTTCTTCATTTTTGATCGTAAAAGAATAACCGCCCGCCAAAGTATAATACGGTGCCACATTTTGAGCAGTTAAATATCCCCTCAATTCTAAAAAGAGTGGATATACTGTTTCGCCTTGGGTGGGGTAATAATTTTCAATCCCCAGGCCGATACCTGTTCCGATCCAGCGATTCCATTGTTTACCTACTACGCCTCTAATACCATACCCTTTTGCGAAGTCATCATTCCAGGCAGCTGTTCCAGGAAGAAAACTTGCAACAACAGCTTGATACAAGCCTTGTTCTTTAAAAGCATAAGGTTTCTTAATTCCTTTAGGTGGATTTGGAATCGGTTCCTGTATTAATTTCTCCACCTCTGCTCGATCGAATATGATTTCTTTTCCACCTAGTGCTTTTATCTTGATATAGCTAGGTTGGTATTCTATTAGTTCCCCTCTGAACTCACTGCCATCTTTTAAATAGACGACATCGTAATGCGTCGTTTTTTTTGATTGTGCGAAGAGGCTTAGCGTAGTTAGGAGGTATAGGGTGATTAGGATTATATTTTTCATTTACTTATTTTTTCTTCCTCGGATTTATCCGAGGTTATTCACGTTTAACTACTCCGTAGTTGTTATCTGTGCAGCTTGAATATCAACATACACTTAACTTAATTAACAGGAATTAAACTGAGTTCCTTAAGATCTTTTGGATCACTTGTGTCAAACTGATAAAATCCATCATCTCCTACAATCATGACCACTTCTTTATTAGGAACCGCAATGACATCGTAAGCGTTAAAATCTTTTTTATGATTCAATAGATTCTCAGCAATTTCAGATAAATCAGATATATCGAATGTTTTAAAACCAAATTCGCCTTCGCATAAATATAATTCATCGCCACGTACCGCCAAGCCATGTGGATGATCCATGGGATATGTGTGTAATAGTCGAGGTGCTTCTAAATCAGAGACATCTATCACATCTAGCTGGTTATTAAAACCTTCGCAAATACTGCCGCCTCTCAAGGTAACAAAAGCAATATCGCCTTGTACATATACCGGGTCGCAGGCCCTAGCATGTTGAAATACGGATAATTGAACTGGACGCAATGGATTAGCTACATCATAGATAAATAGCCCGTTATTAGAACCAATAAACAATTTATCCTTTAGAGGGAAGATGGTTTCGATGCCCCAACCTACTTGTACTTCATTTCGAAATTCTGGACAATCGACTTGCGCAATATCAAACACTCTTAAATTAAATTGATCGACAGTGTATAAGTAATCTTCTACAATAGTAAATCTTGCAAAAGAACCACCTATCCCTGATCCACTCTCCGCTCCACTTCCGCCTGCGATATCTGCTACAGGGGCTGGACCACCAAAATTATCTGCTGTGAAAATGATATCTCCGTCTTGGAATCTATTTTGTCCAAACCTTGGATCAAA
>CALJIY010000365.1 GCA_937973945.1 uncultured Saprospiraceae bacterium
TGCGGTTCATTCACTTGAATGTCTTTGGACATTCACCCTACGGGATCGCTCATTCATCCTTATTTTCCTTTTGAAATCAGTCATAGTATCAACAATACTCCTTCTTTCAAAAGAAAACTAAGAAAAAAATAACCTACCCAAAAACCTGAATTTATTATCTCCTCGTTCCTAAAAATGATCCAATGAAAAAACATAATTATTTATACTTTAAAATATCCCTCGCCTTTTTAGTTTTATTAGCAACTGTTAGTTTAACCTATAATTATATTTCCCACTATGTGGCGGAAGAATATATTTTAGAAGTCAATCAAAAACTGTATGGTGGTATTGCTGATAGTACGAGTATCGTCACTAAGCCAATGACAGATGGAACGATAGATCAGGCTGCTATCATGGATATTATGCATTCCATGATGGTCATCAATCCAAGTGTAGAAGTGTATCTATTAGATACAGTAGGATCGATCGTCACACATGTAGCGCCTAATAAAAAAGTTAAATTAACATCTGTTAACCTAGAGCCAATCAAGAAATTTATTCAATTAAAAGAAGATCGCCCATTCTTAAAGGGAGATGATCCTAGAAACCCAAATACGCAAAATATTTTTTCTGCTGCGCCCATTTTAACCAATGGCCTATTACAGGGCTATGTCTATATTATTCTAGCTAGTGAAGAACAGATGGCTGTGGTATCTGATTTAAGAGGTAGCTATATGTTCAAATTGGGAAAGCAAATGGCATGGATCACCTTACTAGGTGCAATGCTCCTAGGTTTATTGACTATTTGGTTCTTGACAAGAAATTTAAGAGGAATTATTCAAACCGTACAACGTTTTAAAGAAGGAGATTATTCCGCTAGAATTACCCCAGATAATAGCGGAGATTTGGTCGTCTTAGCGGATACCTTTAATGGCATGGCAGATCAAATTGTCGAAAATATAGACCAGTTAAAGTCCGTAGAAAATTTAAGAAGAGAACTAATTGCCAATGTTTCCCATGATTTAAGAACGCCATTAGCCATCATGCAAGGGTATATCGAAACGATGCAAATGAAGAATGAGACATTGACTAGTTCAGAAAGGGAAAAATATTTAGGAACGGTCTTAAATTCTTCTCATCGTTTATCTAAATTAATTACTCAATTATTCGAGTATTCTAAATTAGAAGCAAAACAAATAGAACCCAAAAAAGAACCTTTTTATATAGGGGAGTTAGCACAAGATGTATTCGCAAAATACCAAATACTAACGCAAGAAAAAAATATCACTTTATCATTAGATATGCCTAACCAACTTCCAATGGTGTTTGCCGATTTGGGTTTAGTAGAAAGAGTCATCCAAAATCTAATGGATAATGCCATTAAATTCACCCCGAATAATGGGAAGATTACCTTGAAAATTAGTCCGCTGAATCATCATGTAGAAATCAAAATCGCTGATACTGGTCCAGGTATTTCTAAGGAAGATCAAATACATATTTTTGAAAGACATCGTAAAGGAGCCGTTAGTAGTGGCGCTGGACTTGGATTGGCAATCGCACAAAAGATTTTAGAATTACACAATGCGACTATTCGAGTACAAAGTAAATTGAATGAAGGGACAACTTTTATGTTTCAGTTGCCTTGTCATATTCATGCATAGTATAAAAACTAATACTTTGCCATAAATTCTTTAGGACTTAGCTGAATGATTTTTTTAAAAGTTCGACTAAAATAAGAAACATCATTATAACCGCTTTCATAAGCAATCGTAGATATTTTTTTATCAGTTTGAATCATTAATTCACAAGCATGTGCAATACGGATTTCATTGACTATTTCTGAAAAAGTTTTTTTTGCGTGTTTTTTCAAAAATTTACAAAACGAAGACTTGGTCATGCTAACTAGTTCGGCAGCTGCTTCTAAAGAAACTTGTTCTTGATAGTTTTTTAATATATAATCATACACCACTTGCACCCTTTCCAACTCTGCCATTTTCGTATTGGGCTTAAAACTTGTCGCCGTGATATATTGGTACTCTGCTGTATTTGCCAAAAAATGAAGTAAGTCTAATACACTTAATAATTTTGCAAAGCCTTCTTTTCTTAGAACACGCTGAGCTTTGGATCTTACCTTTTTATTCGTTTTTCCGATAAATTGAATGCCGCGTTTGGCTCTAATAAAAAGTTCTTTTATTTTTTTTATTTCAGGCTTCTCCAAAAATGTCTCCCCCAAAAAAGATTCCTGCATCTGTATGACTATTTGCTCAGAAGGCAATTCCGTTATAAAACCATGTGGCAAATTAGCTCCAAACATTACTAAATCGCCTTTGTGATAATCAGAAATATTATTACCGACAAAACGCTTTCCTTCACTCTTTAAAGTCAGGCAAATTTCTATTTCTGGATGAAAATGCCATGCTTCTTTTAAAGTAGGTCGCTTAGGTCGTCTCACTACTTTAGCAAGAAAAGAATGGAGCGGTCGATTTTGTATTTTTTCAAATTCAGGCTTCATTTTTTTTTAAAATAAGTTAAAATAGACTAATAAAACTCACTTAAAAATAGACTATTTTATTAAAAATTTGTCTACTGATTGTGTTAATTGACAATATAGTCTATTTATTGGAAAAAATAATACAAGGAAAAGCCCTCTTCATACTACTAACTTTGCATCGACAACCCTTTTGTTTCAAAATAAAATATTGTTATAAATGACAAAACAGAATATTCTGAACCTAAAAACATTTCTACAAATAAGAAATTGCATTTTGCTTATAGCAATGCTTGGAATGGCCTTTACTGCCACAGCGCAGAATACCATTTCTGGAACAGTTACGGATGCAAATACTGGTGATCCTTTGATTGGCGCCAATATTTTGGTACAAGAAACCAGCTCGGGATCTGTTACTGATTTTGATGGTAATTATACCTTAGATTTAGCAGATGGAACCTACAATATTGTTATTTCCTATACTGGATATACGAATCAAGTTAACCAAGTAACACTAAGCGGTGGGCAATCCATTAGTCAGGATTATGCTTTGTCCTCTGGTACTGGTTTAGATGAAGTTTTAGTAACAGCCTCTGCAACTTTTAGATCTCAGAAACAAGCACCCTTATCTATTTCTACGCTTAAACAAAAAGATATTATGAAATTATCTGCCAATTCTCAGGCAGATATACTTCGTAGTATTCCTGGTATTACTGCGGAAGGTGGTGGTGGTGAAACGGCCACTAACTTATTTGTAAGGGGTTTACCTTCTGGTGGACAATATACCTTCAATCCATTGCAATATGATGGAATTCCTTTGATGACTACTTTCGGTTTGAACTCCTCTGCGCATGATGTGTATGCTAGACCAGATATTGGTTTTAAAGGGGTAGAATTTGTGCGTGGTGGTGCGGCTATTTTATATGGTGCAGGTTCTGCCGCAGGTGTAATTAACTATATTAGTAAAACAGGAGATACCAACCCTGGTAATATCATCAACTTAGAAGTAGCGGATCAAGGTAGGTTAAAAACAGATTTTTATACGGGTGGTCGCATAGGTGGTGAGGAGTCGAATACTTATTACTCTGTTACAGGCTTTTTACGGTATGACGAAGGTCCTTATGATACAGGCGTTCCCTCTAGAGGTGGTCAATTGAGAGCGAATGTTAAGAAGGTTTTTGATAAAGGTTTTTTTACGGTGCACACCCAATTTATTAATGACAATGCGCAGTTTTTGATGCCTTTACCTTTGGAAGGAGGCAGCCGTGTAAGAATCAATGGAAACGATGGCGAACCTGTAACTCAATTAATGACGGGCGAGTTGAACAATACTTCCTTTTTAACAGCAGGTGGTGTGTATGATAGCCCTTATGAAGATGGTGTACAAACAAAAGGTGGGTACGTTTTAGGAGAATTTGAATACAACTTAGGGAATGATTTAAAGTTTAAATCTAAGGCAAGAATGGCGGACTACAAACATGCCTTTGCCTTATATGTCGGCGGTAACGGGGTGAATGGTGGTAATCCCCTTTCTCTTAGCCAATATGTTGCAGAAGTAGCTCCTGGCAATACTGGATTTATAGCGAACTATCATGGTGGTGCTGCTGTCGGTAGTTCTGACCAAGTGGTAGACAACTTACATGTAGATAGAATTCGTCCACTAACAGACTATGCAGGCGAGGCTTCTTTAACAAAAAAATCAGGAAATCATAATATCACTTTAGGAACATTTATTGGCCGCTCAGAAGCAGATGATATTAATTTCCAATATCGAGTAGTCTCTGAGTTCAATAACAATCCTAAGTTAGTTGATCTTTCTTATACCGATGCGGATGGCAATAATGTCATTTATTCTCAAGGTGGTATTTACAATAGAATTGGTCAGACTTCCAACAAATTTTTACGTCAAAATCGGGCAGCATTCTATTTGACAGATGAAATTGTAGCGGACAAATGGCGCTTTGATGTTGGCTTTAGATATGAAAAAACAACTGGTGATTTTAGTAATGGAAATATCGTGGAAACAAAAGTATATGATGATCCAGAATTATCTGATGCTTTGGCAAATGTTAGATATGCAGATGGCAGTTTCACAAGAGCAAGCATTGATGCGAATGCTTGGGCCGTTTCCTTGGCGGCTTTGTACGAATTGTCTTCCACTACTAATTTATATGCTAACTTTTCTAGAGGGTACTTCTTCCCACAATTTAGAGGTTTCACACCAATTGCCACAGGGGTGTTAGGTAGAGAATATAAGCCAGAAACCCTTATTCAAGGAGAGGCAGGTGTCAAGTATGGCAACTCGAAACTGAGTGGTTCCGCAGCAGTATATTATGTGACTTTACAGGATAGAATTAACACGATTAATTCCTTTGTAAATGGTCGATTAGAACAAGTTCGTAGAGATGAGCAAACAACAGCTACTGTAGGATTGGAAGCTAATTTAGATTATAAATTATCTGATGCTTTAAGTCTGAGAGGGTCTTTAACTTTCCAACAACATGAGATTACTAAGAATATTAGAGAAGATTTAACAACTGGTACTTCAGAAAGAACTAATGAAGGCAATGAGTTAGCTAGACAGCCTAACTTGTTAGGATTCGTAGGTCTATACTATGACAATAGCCAATTCGATGCCTTTGCAACTGTTAATTATACAGGCGAAAAATTTGCTAGTGATAATAACAACATTACATTAGATGCTATTAGTATCATTAGAATCGGTGCTGGATATTCTATCGGTGTTGGCGATAACGGAGAGTCGCTTCGATTAGGTTTCAACATTTTTAATGTAGGAGACTCTTCAGGAGTAACGGAAGGTAATCCAAGAGCTTTGAATCAAACGGAAGAAGGCTTCTTCTTTGGTCGACCTATTCTGCCTAGAAGAATCTTCTTTACAGGTACCTTAAATTTTTAAACCATTTCTACAAAAGATGATTTGACTCCTATAATTAAATTATTACCTTGTGGCTAACATAATCTATAATATGGAGGAAACAAAAATTATTCTGTAGTAGACTTTATTCCAAATAAAAGTCATTAAGTCATTTTATAAGAGTATTTAGTTTCATACATTAAAACTAGTGAGAAAGAAGGGGACAAATATATGTCTCCTTCTATTTTTTTATAATAGAATATTAATCTATGAACGGGAAAGAAAAAGACCTGTTAGTAAAAGCAAAACAAATTTTATCACATAATTGGAAAGATGGTTTTACCGTACCGACCAATAGATTGTATCCTTTTCAGTGGAATTGGGATTCAGGTTTTGTAAGTATGGGTTTTGGACATTTTAATTTGGATCATGCCATGAATGAATTGGCTTCCTTATTTTCTGGCCAATGGAGAAATGGGATGGTGCCACATATAATTTTTCATTCAGAAAAAGAAAAGACTTACTTTCCTAATTATGATTTTTGGAAGGCGAATGTCAATGCAGGTGCGCCCAATAAACCGAAAACTTCTGGTATTACACAACCACCAGTCCACGGATTTATTTTAGAGCAGTTACTATTACAGCATCCCAAAGAGGAAAAGTTAATTGCTTTTGCTAAAATCCTTTTTTCCAAAATAGTAGATTCTCATCGCTTTTTCTATCAATATCGAGATCCTAATCGAGAAGGCTTAACCTTCATTTTTCATCCCTGGGAATCAGGAAGAGACAATTCGCCCCTTTGGGATGAATCAATGGATCGCATTGTTATTGATTATAAAAAACTGCCCAAATATGTGCGCCGAGATACAAGCCTTGCAGACCCATCAGAAAGACCCACTTCGGAGCAATACGATCGCTATGTCTATTTATTGGAGCTGGGTAAAAAACATAAATACGATGGGGAAGGTATTGCAGAAGAAAGTCCTTTCTTAATCCAAGATAGTTTAATCAATGCTATATTAATTAAATCCAATCAGAGTTTAATTAATATAGGCAAACAATTAAATTTGGATACGGGGGAGTTAAAAGAATGGCAAAGTCAGAGCAAAAAAGCCTATAAGCAAAAACTATGGAATAAAGAGCTAGGCTGTTTTACCACCTATGATTTACGGGGAGAACATCAAATTTTACATAAAGAAATAGGTGGCATATTTCCGATTTTCGCTGAAATTCCAACCAAGCGACAAGCCAAGAAGATCAACGATTACTTAGTAGATTTACACAATCGAAAGTATTATATCTGTCCTAGCTTTGATGTAGATAGTCCATTATTTGATTCCAAACGCTACTGGCGAGGTCCTATCTGGCCACAAATGAATTGGATGATTTATCATGGGCTTAAAGCCTATGGTTATGATAAAACCGCAAAAATTGTTAGAAAAGATTTAATGGAATTGGTTCAAAAACTAGGCTTTTATGAATACTTTGAATCTCAGAAATCAATTGTCAAAACCATTAATAAAGGATATGGTGGCGATTCCTTTTCTTGGACGGCATCCTCGATTATTGATTTCATCTATAACCCTTAATAGTAAGTCAATTTATATCTTACTAGTTGGATATATTTGGCTTAGAAAAAGCTATTTAAACCTTATGGTTTATTAAGATTATTCCTGTTTTCTGAACCTTTCCTATTTCGCTCCCCCTTGGGGGTTGGGGGTTTTAAAGATCAGGAAACACTTACTTGAAATTACCCCCAACCCCCAAGGGGGAGCGATTGTCGGTTAAGCTCAATAGTCTGCTAGGTTCATGATATTTATTGTTTAGCTTTTTAATTATAGAGAATATTAATTCTCAACTAGTCAGATAACGATTGACTTACTACTTAATAAAGAATTTGGAAGATTTAGCTCTATAAACCTCAATCCATGAATTACTTAGATTATCTTGTCATATTTTTTTACATAACTGGATTCCTACTATTAGGTAGACTCTTTAAAGGATCAGAATCTGGCGAAGATTACTTTTTAGGTGGGAAGAGTTTTGGCTGGGCTTCCCTTTCTTTGAGTACCGTTGCCACCCAATTATCAGCAATTAGTTTTATTTCTGCCCCTGCATTTGTGGGATTGAAAGACGGCGGCGGCATGATGTGGTTGACTTATGAATTTGCCGTACCATTAGCGATGCTTTTTTTAATGATCTTCCTAATTCCTCCCATGTATAAGGCTGGCATTGTAAGTGTATACGAATATCTGGAACGTCGATTTAGTGCTTCCACTAGAATACTAATGAGTAGTGTTTTTCAGATTAGTCGAGCATTTGCCACAAGTGTTATGGTCTATACGGTCGCATTGATTTTGACAAGTGTTATGGATATACCGATGTGGCAGACGATCTTAATCATTGGTGTTGTTACTTTAATTTATTGTTATCAAGGGGGCATGAAAGCCGTAGTTTATGGTGATGTAGTACAAATGGTCATTCTCTTCGGAGGAATCATAATATGCTTAGGAGCGGGTCTACATCACTTAGGTGGATGGGATGTCTTTTTACAAGAATTAGATAGAGATAGATTAACTGCTGTCAATTTTAATTCCATGGGATTAGAAAAAGGAGATGAATTTGGATTTTGGCCAATGCTAATTGGGGGTCTTTTTCTCTACACTTCCTATTATGGAACTGACCAAAGTCAAGTACAACGTTTATTCTCTGCCAAGGATTTGGGGACGGTAAAAATGACGCTATTAAGTAATGGCTTAATGCGTTTCCCTATTACTTTTATTTACTGTGTCATGGGTTTAGTGATTGGTACTTTGGTAGCTACTCAACCCAATTTTAGAGAACTAATTCCAGCTGATAAGCCCGACTTAATGATTCCTATTTTTATTAGAGAATATTTACCGAATGGTTTAATAGGTATTTTAATGGTGGCGATTTTTTCAGCAGCGATGTCTTCTTTAAGTTCTGGTGTCAATTCTTTAAGTGCCGCATCCGTTGAAGATTTTTTCAATAGAAAAAAACAACTCAGCACAGAAAAATATATGCAATATTCTAAATACGCTACCTTATTTTGGGGCGTGATTTGTATTGTATTGGCGTTCTTTACAGGCGATATAGCCAAAACAGTCATTGAAGCCATTAATAAAGTGGGGTCTGTTTTTTATGGCCCTATTCTAGCGACCTTTATTGCCGCTATTGGTGTTAAATCAATCAATTCAAAAGGGATCAATATTGGGATATTGGCTGGTGTTTCAATTAATGTCTATCTATGGCTTTTTGTCCCTTCTGTTTTTTGGTTTTGGTGGAATGCGATTGGTGGCGTTACTACCCTTCTAGTCGGATATTTGGCTAGCTTACTATTACCATCTAATGATACCGATACTTCTTCTAAATTTGATTTTCAATGGGAAATGGATTGGCAAAAGGCTGGTTTATTGATTTCATTTTTTGTAGGAATTGTATTGTTTAGTATGAATGTTGAAAAGTTTTTTTAACCGTATTTTACGATAGATTTAGATATGCCAAATTTTGGAAATTTGGCATATCTCCTTCCTATAGCTACTTAAATCATCCAAGCTCTAATTTCCATGTCGCCATATATAATAGCTGCTGATATAGGTGGCAGCCACATCAGTTCTACTACGCTCCATATAAAAAATTGGCAAATAGATCCCCAGAAGATCATTGAAACTAAAACCAATAGCTTTGGAGAAAAAACTGCAATTATTAAATCTTGGGTGAGTAATTTACAACAAAACTTACAGCCAGAAAAACCAAATCTCCTTCATCAAATAGCGATTGCTTTACCCGGCCCATTCGATTATCAAAAAGGCATTTTCCAAGCACATCCAGAAGGGAAAATGAATAGTCTAGAAGGAGAGAATTTCAAAGAGCTACTACTCCCCTACTTCGGAGAAGATTTGAAAATCAGTTTTGAAAATGATGCCGCTTGTTTTGGTTTAGGGACTGCCTGTTTTGGCGCAGGAAAAGGCTATCAACGAATAATTGGTATTACCTTAGGCACAGGAATTGGCAGTAGCTTTATAGCTAATCAAAAAATTATTAAAGTTCACCCATCCATTCCTTTTGGCGGAGAGCTATATGCAGCACCTTTTCGGAAAAGCATTGGGGATGATCATTTTTCTACTCGTTGGTTTGTTAGACAAGCGGCTAAAGATTTAGATCTGAATCTTAGCGGGGTAAGAGCGCTAATTGAAAAAGCGCCTGAGGCTTATGTTGAATCCATATTTAAAATATTTGCCCATAATTTACATCAATTCCTATCGCCTTATGCAAAAGCCTTTGGTGCAGAAATTATAATCATTGGTGGAAATATTGCTAAAGCTTGGCCTTATTTCGGAAAGGAATTAGATCAATTATTCCAGCAAAATGCGATTGCTGTAAAGCCTTCTTTTTTAAATGAACAGGCCATTATGCTTGGAGCGGCTAAGGTTTTTGTAGATACTTATAACGAAGGTCAATTTTAATTGAAATTTATAACTACTACTTGTTAAGTCATGACACTAAATTGGTCAAAAAAATATATCCTGGAAGACGACTATGTCCTACTAAGTTCGTTAGAACCCAAGAATATTCTTCCTTTACACAATATAGCCTTAGATCCAGAAATATGGACCTATTTCTTAGAAAAAGGACAAGGTGGACAACAATATGACGAGTATATAATCAATGCCTTGACGCAGCAAATTTTAGAGAAAGAATACCCTTTTGTAGTTTTTGACAAGGTGTCTCAACAATATGCAGGAATGACTCGTTTCTACGATTATTCTAGTG
>CALJIY010000366.1 GCA_937973945.1 uncultured Saprospiraceae bacterium
AGGATTAGTCTCCATGGTATCGACAGGATTAGTCTCCATGGTATCGACAGGATTAGTCTCCATGGTATCGACAGGATTAGTCTCCATGGTATCGACAGGATTAGTCTCCATAGTATCGACAGGATTAGTCTCCATAGTATCGACAGGATTGGTATCCATGGTATCAATAGGATTAGTATCCATAGTATCAACAGGATTGGTATCCATAGTATCAACAGGATTGGTATCCATAGTATCAATAGGACTAGGACAAACATCACCGCTTAATCTAGTCACCTCAATTGGATTAGAGAAAGTGAAACAACCTTCTAGTTCTTCGACATGGTTGGTAAGAGCTAGCCCTTGAAGGCCTTCCGCATGATTGATGTTCCAAATTCTGCAAACGCCTGCACCTGCCTCTTCTAAATTAAAAGGAGGTCCAGCAGGTAAGCCTAGTATGGTTCCTAAGGTATCCGTTATGATCCAAGTTGTTTCTAAATAAGTAGCATCGTCTTGTAATAAATTTACTTCAACGTTTATTAAATCCTCTACACCTTCACCTACACAAAAAGTAGTGGTGTCCGTAGTCGTAATTAATCTCTGGGATAAATCGCAAGTCTCCATAGTATCAACAGGAGCGCCTTCTCTCTGAATGGTAATTGATCCTAAACTAGGAACGATTCCATTAACGGCAAGTGTGCCACCTGTAATCATTTCAATCAATCCCTGAGGTTCTGTAGCGATATTAGAAGAACTGTAAGATTCCCCACTATCCGTACCTGCGTCATAAACGCCTACTGGAAGTGTAATTTGATCTATCCATTTTCCTTCACGATACAATTCTATATCATGAACCCCGATAAACCAATCAGGACTAGGAGCAATCATAGAGGTTACACTCATTAATGGATGCGTACTAGAGACTACTACCTCCACAGACACACTGCCAGGAGAAGTACCAATACCACTACCACTAATAAGAGATCCGCCAGTTCCCTGCATAACCATTTGCTGAATTTCTTGTATTAAGAAAATTTTTGCACCTGTTTCTGCCATGTTTTTAATACCAGAAGAAGCTGGAGTTCCAACAACAAAAAGAGTAGTATCAGAGGTATGTGTCATGCCCACAAGACCTGAAAAGTGAGCATTTGATGGAAAATCAGTAGGATGCGTTTCGCTACTCCAAGCAGCGTTAAAGGTAATGGTATAGGTTTCGGAAGTAGCAGGTGTATCGTCATTATTCGATGTATCCTCTACTGCGCAAATCATTGGATTGCTATTAACCTCCCATTGACCATCTGTTAATAGCAATGATTCAGTTGGCTGAAAATTAGAGGCAAAAGAGCCATCTTGCCAAATACCAGCTGCCACTGCTACAGAAGAACGGGTATGCCCTCCTGTACCCCATTCTACATATGACAAAATAGCATCAGTACTGCTAAAATCATCAATTCTATAAAGGGCTAATTCAGAGCCAGGTATTTCCCCTTCAACATATTGAAATCCAGAGAAAGTAATAGATGCTGAAGGTTCAACAGTCGTTGTTCCACAAACTATATCAAGCGAACTTAAAGCTTTGTAATCAGGAAAACTACAGATCCAATAAGAAGAAACATCAATTGTTTCTGTTCCAATGTTTGTTAATTGGAAATGGCCATTTGTATAGACTTCACTTATTACAACTTGTGAATGACTAGTTAGTGACAGTAATAAAAAATAGCAGCAAATAATAGACTTTAAACAGATTTTGTTGTTCTGTGCTAATTTTTTTATCTGTAAATAGATTGGGTGCATGGGTAAATCGGATTTTAAAACGAGTGGGATAGAAATTAGGTGTGTACACCTTTTCTTGCTCGTAGTTTAAATATTTAAATTTTTCGTTCTTTGAACACTGAATTTGTCAAAGAAGTAATTTTTTATTGTTAGTAATGTCAAATTGCGGAATGGACGAACATATAGCAGGGAGTAGTATAATAATCGCTTAAAAAGCTTTAATCATTTATACTTTTACTTAGGTTGGGTTATATTTTTTATTTAAAAATATAAATTTAATATAAGGTGTAAATAACGTCTAATGTAGTTAATCAAAAATCAAACCGTATTTTGAAATACTTATTAAAAAAACTAGAAAAACGCTACTTATTAAGGGTAGCATGCATATGTTTAGCATAGTTTAGGAAGGTTCTGCCTAATAGACCGAATTATCTTGCTATTTTTGTGCTACGCTTAGGAATATTATCATTGAAGTTGTTTAAAAATCGTTCTTTGAACACTGGATTTTCAAAGAACCCAAAAAAAATACCATGCCACCTTCTATAAGAAAGCCCAATCAAAAAGATTCTGTCAAGAAGGAGTCAATCGAGAAAAAAGGCAGAATTCCAAAGAATCCAGGCGCGATTAATCGGCAACACGCTAATATGCCCACGTCTTTAGATGATTTGGGAGAGGATATCCGATTGAATAAATACGTTGCCCATTGCGGCATTTGCTCTAGAAGAAAAGCCAGCGAATATATTTTTCAAGGCTTAGTGAAAGTAAATGGATCGGTCATTAAAGAACCTGGTTACAGAATTTCGCCTAAGGATGAGGTGCGGTATATGGATAAAGTAATTCAACCAGAGATACGAAAGGTCTACATTTTACTAAATAAACCCAAAGATGCAGTCACTACGGCTAGTGATGAAAAAGGAAGAAGAACGGTATTTGATTTAATAGGAAACGACGTACCGGAACGAATTTTTTCCGTAGGTCGTTTAGATAGAGCAACAACAGGCCTGCTACTATTGACGAATGATGGTGATTTAGCTAAAAGATTGTCCCATCCGAAGCACAAAGTCAAGAAGGTCTACCATGTCTTTCTAGATAAGCCTGTTACGGATGCTCATATTGATAGTATCGGCAAAGGATTAACGCTAGAGGATGGCTTGGCTCTAGTGGATGGTGTAAGCCATGTCAAAGGCAAAGACAAGAATGAGGTAGGCATAGAATTACATATTGGCAAGAACCGAATTGTTCGGCGAATTTTTGAACATTTAGGCTATCGAGTATTAAAGTTAGATCGAATGTACTTTGGCGGCTTGACCAAAAAAGACTTGCCAAGAGGACGCTATCGTTTCTTAGGAGAAAAGGAAATTATTATGTTGAAGCACTTTACTTAGATTTTTTTAGAGTAGAGAGCAGAGAAGCGAGAGTAGAGACGTATTCCGTCTAAAAACTATGAAATTCCGTCATATTTTAAACGAAATTCGTCTCTATTCTCTGCTCTCTATTCTCTGCTCTCTAAAAAGCTACTTTTCTTTCCAAATTCCCTTACTTTTGCAGCCTAATTTAGAATTATACATATACCAAATAGTATGGCAGAAATATTCGACACCGTAGAAAAGATCTTAGCAGATATAGCAGCAGCTCAACCAGCAAATGCGGAAGAGTTGGAGCAGTTTAGAATAAAATATATTGGCACAAAGAATATTATCAAGCCGCTTTCTAAAGAGATTCGAAATATTCCGAATGAACAAAGAAAGGATTTTGGTCAATTGCTGAATAAGGTTAAGAAATCAGCAGAGGAGAAATTCCAGAGTCTTCAAGTGAATATGGAATCGAAAGCGGAGGATACAGCAGGGGAAGAAATAGATTTATCTGCACCACCATCAGCAATGCCACTTGGTTCAAGACATCCGATTTCGATTACGATGAATCGGATCATAGATATTTTCTCCAGAATTGGATTTGTTGTAGCAGAAGAACGAGAAATCGAAGATGATTGGCATAACTTCACTGCGATGAATACGCCAGAAGATCATCCTGCTAGAGACATGCAAGATACCTACTATCTAAAAGATAGCACGTCTATGTTATTGCGGACGCATACCTCATCGGTACAGGCTAGGGTGATGACGTCTCAGAAGCCGCCTATTAGAATTATTGCACCAGGCCGGGTTTATAGAAATGAAACAATCTCTGCTCGTTCGCACTGTCAATTCCACCAAGTGGAAGGCTTGTATATAGATAAGGATGTTTCTTTTGCTGATTTAAAACAAACCTTATTTTACTTTGCACAAGAGATGTACGGAGTGGGGTCAAAAATTCGTTTACGCCCTTCTTATTTTCCATTTACAGAACCGAGTGCGGAAATGGATGTCTCTTGTTTTATCTGTGATGCAAAGGGTTGTAATGTTTGTAAATATACGGGTTGGGTAGAGATTTTAGGTTGCGGAATGGTAGACCCACAGGTATTAGAAAATTGCGGTATTGATTCTAAAGAATATACTGGTTTCGCTTTTGGAATGGGTATTGAGCGACAAGCAATGATGCTGTATGATATTAATGATATTCGCTTGTTATTTGAAAATGATGTTCGATTTTTGAAGCAATTCCAGTCTGCCATTTAGAGGACACGAAGGTATATTAAGAACACGGAGACACAGGGACACAGAGTTTTAATTAGCAAAATTTTACTCTGTACCTCAGTGCCTCCGTGTTCAATCACATCTAACTCCACATCTCCCTATCTCATAAATTCATGCCTAGATATAATCAACTCTCCCAAATTCAAGAAGACATAGCTTCTGGTTTAATTACCTGTGAGCATTTAGTAGAATATTATGCCGACCGTATTAAGGCTACAGAAAATTTAAATATCTATGTAGAATCTTATGAGGAAGAGGCTTTGCAGCGAGCAAAAGAATTGGATGAAAAATACCAAGCTGATCCTAAATCCGTTGGCAAATTGTTTGGAATGGTCGTGTCTATTAAAGATCTCTTGTGCTATGAAGATCATGGTGTAACAGCAGGGTCTAAAATATTGGAAGGCTTTAAATCTCTTTTTTCTGCAACAGGCGTCCAACGCTTATTAGATGAAGATGCTATCATTATTGGTCGAGTGAACTGTGATCAATTTGGAATGGGATCGACGAATGAAAATTCTTGTTACGGTCCGACGAAAAATGGAATTGATCCAACTAAAGTACCTGGGGGCTCTTCGGGCGCATCAGCCGTAGCGGTACAGGTTGATACTTGCCTAATTTCTTTGGGAACAGATACAGGTGGTTCCGTTCGACAGCCAGCAGCATTTTGCGGGGTAGTCGGTTTCAAACCTTCCTATGGACGAATATCTAGATATGGTTTATTAGCCTATGGTTCTTCTTTTGATCAGATAGGAGTTTTATCCAATTCGATAGAAGATATTGCCCTAGCTTTAGAAGTAATGGCTGGACCAGATGATTTTGATAGTACTGCTAGTAATCAATCTGTCGAAGCATATATCCAACAATTAGATTTTAAGAAAAAAGCTAAAATAGCTTACTTTCCTACCGCAATTAATCATGATAGTTTGGATCCAGCTGTCAAGCAGCAAACGAAGGGTTTAATGGAGCGCATGAAGGCGGAAGGTCATACGGTAGAAGGTGTAGACTTTGACTATTTAGATTATATTATTCCTGCTTATTACGTATTGACTACAGCGGAGGCTTCTTCTAATTTATCTCGATATGATGGCGTGCGATTTGGCTATCGAAGTCCTAATGCAAGCAACTTTGAAGAGACCTATACCTTATCTCGTACGGAGGGATTTGGCACAGAAGTAAAGCGTCGAATTATGTTGGGAACATTTGTATTAAGTTCGGGTTACTATGATGCCTACTATTCTCAAGCACAAAAAGTACGTCGCTTGATCCAAGATAAAACCAACGAAATATTTAAAGAATACGATTTTATTTTAATGCCTTCTGCCCCTGGCTTGGCCTGGGATATTGGTGCGGTGAATGATGATCCTGTGGCAATGTATTTAGCGGATATTTTTACGGTGCAGGCAAATATGGCAGGCATTCCTGCGATCTCTATTCCGATTGGCACTTCGAAGGGCTTACCGATTGGGGTGCAGTTAATGGCTAATAAATTTGAGGAAGGGAAGTTGTTGGGGTTTGCTAAGCAGTATGTTTAGAGAACGCATGAATTTTAAGTGTTGGCTTACGCCAAGTTTATATTTGAACGCAGAGGCGCAGAGATGCAGAGTCAGGCGCAATTCAGATGTAGAGTCAAGTGTAGCTCATATGTAGCTAAGACTCTGCATCTCAGCGTCTCTGCGTTCAATTTTTCATGGCGCGCTAGCGCCATAGTAAATAAGTAGAAAAAGCGTTTAAAAAACACTAATCAATCCAAAATGCAACTTAGCCCGTTGAAAATCAAAAGGCTCCCCACGACGCTTTCCTAAAGCATAGCTAATCGCAAAGATACCCGCCTTCGTTTCAAAAGTCATACCCGCTCCTACACCAATAGGCTGATCGGTGAACTGCTCAGACATCGTTTTATTTTCCAACCAAGC
>CALJIY010000367.1 GCA_937973945.1 uncultured Saprospiraceae bacterium
AATGCTTCCACATAATAAGCTTTACCTTGTTCTAAGAAAATCGCTGCAGATTGTTGTTCTGGAAATTTATCCCATTGCCTAGAACCCGTCCACAAAGGCACAGAAGCCACTAATTGTTTTCCAGAGGCATTGGTAGAATTACTTATCCAAAATTCTCCATTATCATCACTAGCAATCCAGAAACGATAATTGCCTGTTTGAGGAGGATAAACATATCCCCGAAGTCGAACACCATAATCTTCTCTACTATTCGCTGCGATTTCAAACACGGTAATTTCATTCGAAATATTTGGGGTGGTATTTAATGGAATAGAAGCGATAGTTGTATTTCTTGCCAAATTAGTCCATATCTCTTGCGTGATACGTCCAGTCGGAGAACAAGTACCACCAATTGTAGAGGTACTCATATTATTGATCCAATCCTCGATTAGTTGAACCCCTTCCTCATCTCTTTCATTTTTTGATATGGGGGGCATAGCAATACCCACTTCCAAGCTATGCAAGCGTAAGTATAATTCAGATAGGCTAGTATTTCTAGGCGTAATAATCTTACTGTTCGAAGGCCCTACTTGTTCATTGATGCTTCCAGAAAAAAGATTAGATGCACTAAGTGGGGTAGAGAGGCGTGCATCAAAAACAGCCCTGTTTCCTGTACCGGGACGATGGCAATAACCACAGTTGACATCCAGATAAGATCTAGCTCTTTGCTCCAAACCTGCATTCATATCATCCTTCGCAACACTGGTTAAATAGTTTGCCGTATTGGCGTCTGTTATATTTTGATCTAAGATACCTAAGCTACTGAGTGTTACTAATTGATTAGCGGTAATGCCTGTTTTTTCGTACAAGAAATTTTTATTTAGTTGTCGAGTACGTGGCCCTAATGTCCCTTTGGTGGCTTCATTATGACAGGTCATACATTCGCCTTGATTTGGAAAATGCCAAGTTTGTTGACGCGTGCCACCGCCTGCCACCTGTACCGTATAATTTTCATCCACACTAGTTTGAATTAAATCTGCATCACTACCATCGGCACGCCATTTATAGGTCAAGAAATAGAAGTTACCATCTTGTCCTTTGACAGAAAACCGTGTCTCCAATCGACGAGTTTGGCTAGGATTATTTTCGTTAATAGGCAACTCAAAATGTTTTATTAATACGCTACCTATAGGGAATTCCCATTCTCCTTCTTCTGAAAATTTAATCTTTTCAGTAACGGTATTATGACTGCCATTATTCGGAATAGCCATCCAACGTTTCTTGACAGCTCCATCTGACCAAAAAGGCTCTATTAAATCATAAGGAATAATACCTGACCGAGTCGTCAAATTCGCTAAATTAGTGAAGGCACCTGTCTGAGATAACCTGGCAGGTGGTGCAGGAGTGGTACCTGCTAATTTAAACTTGTGGATTTTTACATTATTTCCTTGGCCCAAGGCGTACAGTTCTCCATCATGGTCTTCGCCAAAAGAGATCACATTGCCTGGGATGAATGCTCCTAACTTCGTATAATCGCCCGTGTTAATATCTACAGAATATAGTTCTTCTCCATTGCCATAGTCTGCACAAACATACTTGCCAAACAAACAAGGAATAGCACTTCCTCTATATACATAGCCACCAATAATGGCATTAGCCTCAGAGCGAGGGAAGGCAGTTAAAGGTCCTTCATGGGGCATATTTTGATAGAGAGAACTTAGACAAGTATTATTTCTATTAAATCCCTCATATACTGGCCAGCCAAAGTTGGCGCCTTTTTTAACAACATTTATTTCTTCATGAATACTAGATCCGATTTCTCCGATGTATAGTTTACCCGTCTGTGTATCCATGGTCATTCTATGTGGATTTCTGTGACCGATAGAGTAGTACTCTTCCATTCGATTATTCCCCAAGAACGGATTATCATTTGGAATCCAGTACTCTACACCACTGAATTCATCAGGGCCTCTTGAATCTTGAGGTAGTTTTCTAATAGGGGCATGACTCTTACTTGGATCTTTATCAACATCTATTCGAAGTACACCACCATCTAGGTTATTATTTAATATTTGAGCAGGATTATGTTGTGCTTGATCGCCTGTAGTTAAATAGAGAAAACCATCTAGACCAAATAGTAAACCACCCCCATAATGGGTAGAATTATAATGTCTAGTTTTAAACATAATCGTTTCAGAATTAGGATTAACAGTTAAACTTCCTTCATTCACCGCATATCGTGCTAATATATTATACCCACCATTCCACACTGCGCCACCGATACAAGGCTGAGGTTGAGGACTAGTTGGTTCATTTCCTCCATTGCCATCACGAGTGTTATAATAGACGTAGAAGTAGTTCCGACCAGGTTGCCCAGCACGTCCAAAATTTGGATGAAAAGTTAGTCCTAGAAAGCCTCCATCCCATACCACCCCTACTTTCGGGGATAAATCTAAGAAGAGGGTTTTAGAGGAAACGTTACTTTGGTTTAGAAAATGATAGATCTTTCCATCCCGCTGCCCCACAAAAGCTCGATTTTGTTGGGGATGCATGGTAAAAGTAAGCGGGCTATTAAATGTGATATTAGGGAAAGCCTCTGTTGTTTCTACTGCTTCAGGTGGACCTAATGTTGGGAGCTGCCCATTTAGATAAGCGCCAATAGCTTCAGGATTGTCTAATCCTGGCGGAGGTAGAAATAAAGGAACGAAACCTATAGAAAATACGACTACTACGAACATAGCGATCGTCGTTTTCCAGCCTGATGATGGGCGAGAGAAAAAAACTTGCATCTTATTCTTTGTTTTAGTCATTAGGTGATGGGGGATAGACAACTTCTCTGTCTAATAACCTAACAGTTAGCTAGTTGATGAATGTTAAAATAATAGCATACGATGGTAAGAAAGAGGGGATTTTTACGATAGGAAAGGAAAGTATTGGCAATTTACAAAATATTAGACTTAATTGTTGCTAGTTTCTTTGTGTTCTCCCACTACTACAGGTAAGTAGCCCTTGTTTTTGCCATTTTTGATGAAAAAACATCAAAAAGATAATACATCACCGTATATGAAAAGGTATTCAAAATTTTTATTAACTGCCTTTTCAAAATATTTGCTGATAGGATTATTCCTTTTTGTTTCTTAATTCTAAATTCCCTACTTTTGTAGTCGTTAAAAACCCAGCGTTCCTTATCTCTTTTACTAGAGGCCATTGCTTAAAACGTTAAGCTTTCTGGAGGAATTAAGTGGGCATGGTTAACCCAAATAAATTTTAACAATGGCAGTAAAAATCAGATTGCAAAGAAAAGGTCGTAAAAAACGTCCTTTCTACCACATAGTGGTAGCAGATGCTAGAGCACCACGAGATGGTCGCTTCATCGAAAAATTAGGGGTTTATAACCCAATGACGTCTCCAGCTACTATCGATTTAGATAGAGATAAGGCCTATGATTGGCTAACAAAAGGAGCGCAGCCTACGGATACCGTGCGAGCTATTTTACGTTTCAAAGGAGTGCTTTATAAGAAGCATTTGATGAGAGGTGTGAAAAAAGGCGCATTAACTGTAGAAGAAGCAGATGCTAAATACAAAGAGTGGATTGCAGACAAAGAGTCTAAGATCACAGCTCGTATTGAACAGACAGCTGCTGAACGTAAATCAAGACTAGAAGCTATTTCTGGTGTTCCGGCTCCTCCTCCTCCAATTCCTTCTGTAGCAGAAGCAGTTGCAGCGGATGATGCGGCAGAAGCGGCTGCTAAGGCAGAAGCGACTACCGAAACAGCGGAAACTGTGGCAGAAACAACTGAAACTGTAGTTGAAACGACTACAGAAAAAGTGGAAGCTGTAGTGGAAACAAAAGAAGCTGTAGTCGAAACTACTACCGAGACAGTTGCAGAAGCAACTGAAACAGTAGAAGTGGTTGAAGAAAAAGTCGTAGTGAAAGGTGATGATCCTGAATGGGACAATGCTTAATCACTACTTTGCTTAGTTGTTTTGTATTAAACAGCTACTAAAAATATAAAAGCGGTATCAAATTCATTTTTGATGCCGCTTTTTTTTAGAATAGGACCGACTGTTTGATGTAAGTTTACTTTAGGTACAAGCTTAGAAAACACAATATGCAATGGATGTCCTTGTATATCTTAACAAAAAAAGAAGGCTTGGCGATTTATTCGCCAAGCCTTCTATGCTTATTCCAATAGTATTATTAGAAATTAATCAGGTTTATAATTTACCTTTCTTAATTAATAACTTTTCTAATTTAGAATCAGTGTTCTTACCACTTGTACCACCTAATACTTTTTGGAAAGTAATTAGTGCTTGCCATTCGCCAGCTGCAGCGAAAGAAGCTTGCTCTGGCCAAGAGGCAGGATTATGCATTTTGAATTTAGAACCAGCGTTCTTCAAAATTTTCTCCAATTTCTCAGGTGTAGTTGTAGCTAACTGCGTCCAGGTATGAATACCAGCCTTATTTAGCAATTCATTGATCTTTGGACCGATACCTTCTACCACCTTTAAATTATCAGAGGATAAACCATAGGTTTCATCTATATATACTTCATCTGCTTCTCCTGTTCTAGAACCTGTAGAAGATGAAGAGGCCCCGTTACTACTTGATGATCCTCCATCACTTGCTGTCCAGCTATTTCCTGATCCAGCCGCACTTGCAGCACCTGCAGCAGAGCTTGTTGTCTTTGAACTTGCAGAATCAGTTCCACTTGCACTATCTGTATTTTTCATTAAACAACTTCTACCAACTTCTCTGCCTGTTTCATCAGAAAGAATGTCCATAGAGTAGTTACCTTGAACTAATCTCGTATAGTAAGCTTCATTATCTCTTAGTCTTAAGACACCAGATAACTCTTGATCTCTCTCTTGAGCGGTTCTGAAACCTTCACTTCGAAGTCTTACGCTACCATCTTCGTGGTACATAGCAAAGTAGAATTGTCCATTTTCATGCTTGAAAAGAGCAACATTGTTCTTCTTATCATTGACTGGTTTGCCCTTGTATTCTTTGCAAGATAAGTAGTCATCTTCTTTATCTTCTCCAGCACCAGAACTAGCTGCAGTAGCAGTAGTAACGTTGCTAGCTGCGGTAGCAGTTGATTTTGAAGCGGAAGTGGTTGTCGTTGTAGAAGTACTTGCAGAATCGCCTGCACTATCTGTATTTTTCATCAAACAACTTCTACCAACCTCTCTACCAGTTTCATCAGAAAGAATATCCATAGAGTAGTTACCTTGAACTAATCTCGTATAATAAGCTTCATTATCTCTTAGTCTTAGAACACCAGATAATTCTTGATCTCTATCTTGAGAAGTTCTGAAACCTTCACTACGTAATCTTACGCTACCATCTTCGTGGTACATCGCAAAGTAGAATTGTCCATTTTCATGTTTGAAAAGAGCAACATTGTTCTTCTTATCATTGACTGGTTTACCTTGATACTCTTTACAAGATAAGTAGTCATCTTCTTTATCCTCTTCTTCTACAACCTTGTAGCTTGAGCCAGTACTAGTTGAGCTAGTGCTTGTTGTTGAGCCAGTGCTTGCGAAACTATTACTACTAGAACCGCTTGAAGCTTGCGAAGAAGTTGTTGAGCTACCTCCTGTAGTTGTTGTAACGACAGTACTAGCTGACTTACTTGAGGAATCAGCAGGTTTAGTCATTACACAACTTCTACCTACTTCTCTACCAGTTTCATCATTCAGTACTTTCATAGAGTAGCGACCCATTTCTAGCAATGTATAGTACTCATCGTTGTCTTTGAGTCTTATCACACTTGCTAACTCTTGATCTCTATTCTGAGTAGTAGTGAATCCTTCACTACGTAACCTTACGCTACCATCAGCGTTATAAACGACAAAATAGAATTGACCATTATCATGCTTAAATAAAGCAATGTTATTAGCTTTGTCTGTAACGGTCTTACCTTTATATTCACTACAAGATAGGTAATCATCCTCTTTGTCATCCATTACCATTTCTGATCCTTCGATAGATTCAGTAGTGATACTACCAGCACTTAATACTCTATCCGTATATTTTCTACCAGATCGAATCATTCGCTCCTTACCCGTTCTGTAAGTCTTCAAATTCGGTCGGTCTGTGATGCTACGGCTAACCTCTTCACTTTTCTTAGTTACTTGAATTTCTCTGATGACTTCCACAGGAATTTCCTTAATCACCTCTACTTCTCTTATCACCTCTACTTCCTTAATGACTTCCACAGGAATTTCTTTAACTACCTCTACTTCCTTAATGACCTCCTTAATTACTTCCACTTCTTTAACCACTTCTACTTCTACTTCTCTGATTACTTCTACTTCTTTCACCACCTCAACAGGTACTTCCTTGATTACATCTCTAGTTACCTGTACCTCGTTTGTTACTTGGACAGGAATTTCTTTAGTAACTGTAACAGGTTTAAGTATCTCTACAGTATTGACTAAAGTGACAGGCACTTCTTGAAGAACAGGTACTGTTTTAATTACTTCTACCTCTTCTCTCATTGGCTTAGGTACTTCTCTAAGCACTTCAACTTCTTGGAATTTAGTAACTGTGTTAGTTACTTCAACAGGCACCTCTTGAATTACTTCAATCTCTTTGATTACTTCTACTTCGTTTGTAACAACTACAGGTACTTCTCTTGTTACTTCAACTTCTTTAATTGTTTGTTCTACCTTATTGATTACTACAGGAACTTCCACTTTTAAGGTTACTTCCTTAATTGTTTCATTCGTATTGTTCGTAACGACAGCAACTTCCTTAATTACTTCTACTTCCTTAATCTTTTCAACATTGTTGATTACAGGAACAGGAATTTCTTTATAGACTTCTACTTCCTTCACCTTTTCGAATACTGTTTCAACAGGTACCGAAACTTCTTTTTTCATCTCTACGGTCTTCACTCTTTCTGTTGTCTGCATAATAGGAGTAGAAACCTCTTTAGTTACTTGTACTACATCTACCTTATGAATAATTTTTTCTACTTCAACAGGAATTTCTTTAATTACCTCTACTTCTTGTAATTTAATTACCTCTACAGCCACCTCTACAGGTACTTCTCTAATTACCTCCACTTCTTTTATTACTTGTACCTCTTTAATGACAGGAACAGGAATTTCTTTAGTAACAATTACCTCTTTAATTGTTTCTATTTCTCTGATTACTTCTACAGGTACCTCTTCTCTAACAATTACTTCTTTGATGACCTCTACCTCTTTAATGACTTCAACAGGTACTTCTCTAATTACCTCCACTTCTTTGATCACCTGTACCTCTTTGATTACTTCAACAGGTACTTCTTTGATTACTTCCACCTCCTTAATGACTTCTCTATCTCTATATACAGGAACAGCAACCTCTTTGATTACCGTTACTTCCTTTACATTCTCTATTGTATTCGTTACCACTACGGGTACCTCTTTAACAACAGATACTTCCTTAAACACTTCAATCTCATTCGTTAATTGAACAGGTACTTCCTTCGTTACTTGTACTTCTTGTACAGAAGTAACTTCTCTAACCACCTCTACAGGTACTTCTCTATTAACATTAATTTTTTGAAAAACATTTACTTCTTTAAGTACTTCCGTAGGCACTTCCTTGATAACTTGTACTTCTTGGAAAGTGGCTCTATCTCTATAGACCTCTACAGGTACTTCTCTGACAACCTCTACTTCTTTTATAACTTCCACCGTTTTGATTACTTCGACAGGAACCTCAGTGGTCACTTCTACAGTTTTTATCACCTCTCGTGATGGCATTAATCGGTCGTCTAATAACATCTTGTAGACTTCCTCAGACTGCCGTTCATTCAATCCGACTACTTGTTGTAGTCGATTAATGAACTTTTTTTTACCTAACATCATTGTTATGAAGATTTAAGTGTTTAATAAAATCAGTTTAATCTAATATATTCTGAATTAATCTATTTGGTAGATTAATAATATGGCGCTAGCTGTAGAAGAGAAATAGTTTACTTTACTTCTTCTGTGAAACAACATATTGTTTTACGTAAAAAAAGGAAAAGTAGTTGCTTTGTTATTGTGTAGAATAGTGGGTTGTATAGCTTTCTCAGTAAGGACGAAAGATTTAGGTCTTAGTAACGAATAAAAATTATACTAATATATTTTTCATGAAAAGAGAAAAGAATATAAAGGTGTAGTTCGTTTTATCGAAAGACGTATATCTTTGAGTTTATCGCTATATGTCTTATTTGGTAATAATTTATCTTTATAAATAGTGCAACAAACTTACAAAACAATTTGATTACATCAAATACTGATTTAGAACTTGTTCGAAAATTATACTTACACGATTCCTAATATTTATTTATTTTTGGAAACGAAACTATCTCTGCTCTATACGCTCGCTTCTCTACGCTAAAACTTATATGGTTTTAAAAATTAGGAAAAAGCAACTTTTTAACCATAATACTATAAAATAATCTAGTTTTTCGGGAAATTTTCTATGGTTTTATTGAAAATGGCGCAAATTGGTATTATAATGTAATTACAGAAAGCTATCAAACCAATCCTAAAGGATCTACAAGTATGAAAGAAATTGATAAAAA
>CALJIY010000368.1 GCA_937973945.1 uncultured Saprospiraceae bacterium
TGCAAAAAGAACAATATTATTAATTTTCGAATTCTTTAAATCAACAGGATTTTCAATAAAAAGCGATCAGTCGCTTTTTATTGAAAATTATTTCTTAAGCATCCCCTTACCCAATCGCTGCATCACCGCCTCATATAACATGATCCCCGTTGCCACCGACACATTCAAAGAATCCGTCTTACCGACCTGTGGAATAATAAAAGTCTCATCTACCATTTTTAAAATAGAAGGACTAACGCCCCGATCCTCAGCACCAATGATAATCGCCGTTGGGACGGTAAAATCTATATGTTGAATTCCTTTTTCGGCGTATAAATCACTTGCGTATACTTGCACGCCTGAATTTTTTAAAAACTCTACCGTGGCGACAATACTTGCTTCCTTGCAAACAGGAATCTGTAATAAGGCACCCGCCGAAACCTTGATGGCATCGGAATTAATCTGAGCAGATTTTTTTCTTGGAATCACGATTGCGTTTACCCCCATGACCTCTGCGGTTCTAGCAATGGCACCAAAATTTCGCACATCCGTCACCCCGTCTAGTAAGAGGAATAAAGGTACTTTGGATTCTTCATATAAGAGCGGTAAAATATCTTCTAACTTTTGGTATTCGATTAAAGATAGGAAAGCGATCACGCCTTGGTGATTGCCATCGACCATTCTACCAATCCGCTCCTTAGGCAATTGCTGTAGTGGAATACGACGGTCTTTACAAAGATGTCGGATCTCTATTTCTATTGGCCCTTTAAAGCCTTGTTGAATAACGACCTTATCGACGGTCTTACCTGATTTGATCGCATCCAAAACAGGGTGCCGACCAAAAATCATAGTACTGGAATTAGTATTGGAAGTTCTCATTAAAGACAAAGATAACATTGTCTCTAAAATGGAAGGCTTATTTTAAAAAAAAAGAAGAGGAGTGGGAAGGAAAGAAAGGAAAGTGGGGTATCAATCGCTTTGAGTAATTCATCTGATAAAGACCTAATCAGGGCCTTTATAGCATAGTGTCTATATCGACAAGATCAAATTAATATACATCAAAGCGATTGACATACTGAAGTTGTGTTGTGTTGTTCTGAATAAGATCAATATTTAACGTACAGTTTTCGTACTGCAAAGCCAGGGTTTGAATCGAGTGTTCTTGATCCAAGGCAGCATTGTGTACTACTTGTTGTCCGATAAAAGCGCCTACTTGCTCTGCTAAACGCTGCATAAGGTCTTGAATGGTATTCAAGTAATTTCCTGAATTCATCAATCCTACGGTAATGGCCAACTTGATCTCGCGAATATTCATAATGAGTGCTATTTGTAATGTCCCTCTTGGGAGCTGTTTGTCTTAAATTGTATTGATAAAACTGATTTTCGAGCCCTATGTTTTATACCGTACTTTAAAGTATTGTTAAAACTTTAGGACGCTGTAACTCGCTTTCTATAAAGCACAAGCTATTGTAATTACATAGTGTAGTATTAATACAATATGTAACCCTTTTCAAAAGGAAACTTTTGAGGAAATTAGTACTTTGTCTACAGGTAGACATATAGTGTACAAATTGGTCGTCTTGTTTTGAGGAATAACTTTTTGGAGGAAAATATAACTGGGGAAAAAAGTTTAGAGAGGTATGTATGCTTAAGACGATATAAAGTTAAGCAAGTCACAAATCGAACACATATAATAAAATAAATATTTACGAAAACTATTATCTGCTCTCAGTTCTAAACAATGTTCAGTGGTGAGCATCTTATTTAAGAACAAGCCTTATCTTTATCCTATTTTAAATAAATAGGCTATGTCAACACATCAATCTTTTTTAAAAGGAGACGCTTTGTCCTTATTACAAGACTTGAAAGAAGATGCCGTCGCAAAATTTGGTATCCTCACGCCCCAGCATATGGTCGAGCACCTCATCTGGGTGACCAAAACAACCATTGGCAGAAAAGGGGAGCCAGAAGGCGCACCGACCAAGAGTCATCTATATTTTCAAAAATTTATTAATGACGGTGCGATCTTTCAATACAGACCTAAAGAAGGAGCTAGTTCGGCAGATTTAAAACCCTTAAAATACGGCTCTTTACAAGAGGCAATCGCTCAAGTGGCACCTGCTATTGATCGTTTGTACCAGTATTATGAGGAAAACCCTGGAGCAATGGCCTACAACCCAATTATGGGGGAATTAACGCAAGCACAATTGGAATTATTCCATGCCCAGCATTATCGGTGGCATTTGTATCAGTTTGGCTTAATTGAAGTGTTTGCTTAGGCTAAATATGAAATCCTATGTCAATATCTAATATGTCCTCTTAAAATTTTATCATCCTAGTCAACTATGAACGATCTTACAAAACAATTATTTAAAGAATTGCACGACCAGCCATTTTCAAAAAAAATGACTACGCCACCGCCTTTCATGAAAGGACTGGATATGGAATTTCTAAGCTATGATCCTGGTAAAGGTGCAACGGTATCTTTCCCTATTCGAGAAGCTTACAATAATCCAATGGGGGTTACTTTTGGTGGGTATTTTGGTATCTTCTTTGATGCCGCCTTTGGTCCCTTTTCTGGCATTACCGCTAAAGGACCGACGACCAGTATGGATTTGAATATTTGCTTTTTGAAACCCTTGTCTCCAAAGGATAAAGAGGTCCTTGTTGAGGTGGAAGTGGTGAGCCATTCTAAAACTTATCTGTTATTACATGGCAAGGCGTATAAAGGGGATCGGGTTTTGGTGGCTACGGCTAATTCTCGGATGCTGATTATGGATATTCGGAAAATGGACTAGGGATTGACTAGGATTCATAGGATTTTTAGGATGATAGGATGCTTTGCTGGATGTTGATCCTTTCCACTTGTCTGGATTAGGATTCGTAGGATGCTTTGTTAGATGTTGACCTATCTTACTTAGGATGGTAGGATGCTACTCTAGATGCTGACTACTTTGGTTTTTAGGATTTATTGATGGGTAGGAAGGATCCTAGACGTTGACAGTTTTGATTTTTAGGATGCTTTGTTAGATGTTGACCCTTGTCACCTTCTGGATTAGAATTTATATGATTTATTGATGGGTAGGATAGTAGACGTTGACAGCTTTGATTTTTAGAATGTTATTTGCGATGTTGACAACATCAAGTATCATCTTAAAAATCAAAATAATCTTAATCGTCAACATCTAACACAGCATCCTACCGATCCCAAAATCCTAAAAATCCTAATCCAGACAGTGGAGAAGAAAGAAATAGTCAACATCCAGAAAAGTACCCAAGAAATCAAAGTAGTCAAAATCCCAAACAACATTTTACCATCCTAAGTAAGTTAGGTCAACATCTAGAACAGCATCCTACCCATCCTAAAATCCTACGAATCCTAATCCAGACAAGTGAGAAGGGTCAACATCTAGAGTAGCATCGTACTAGTCAACGTCTAAGGTGAAAATCCTACAATCAAAAAAATCCTAATCAATTCCCTGTATAGCATCCAACGTCTCCCCACTAATAGTCACTACGGCAGACCTCGGCAAACTATCCCCACCATCTGGCCAATGACTGGTTAACTCTTCCAAGTTTTTAGAATATTCTCCAGGATGCTGTATACTTAGAAATAAGGTTTTCCCGTCGGGCGAGAAGAAAGGGCCCGTCATTTCTGCATCACTAGGGGCGCTGGCCATTTGGATTACTTGACCTGCTTTCGGGCCAGATCTAGGCACTAGAAAAAGGCCATTATTTTTAAATTCTTTGTAGGGTTCCTTATTCATTAGACTTCCAGACATATCAGAAGTAAACCATAAATTACCTGCCGTATCAAAAGCCATATTATCAGGACAAGCAAATCCTGTTTCTACGCCACCTGCCAAATATCTATCGGGCTTAAAGGTCAAGGAAGTATGGTCATTATCTGTTTCTACCACTTTTAAAATAGAGCCAAAGTAATTTTTGGTTCCCGTATTATTAGTCAAGGAAACTAAGACATGTCCTGTTATCGGATCAATCTCTATATCTTCAGGTCGATCTAACCCCGTCCCCCCTACTACTTTGGCGGCCTCCCTCAAACGAATTAATACATCTGTCTGGTCTTTAAATAATTTTTGCAGGACAGGACTTTCCTCATAGCTTAAGGACATCCATTTTCCTAAGCGAAGATTGGCGACATATAATTTTCCTTCTGATAGCGAACCAGGCTTAGAACCTATGAACTTATACAAACACTCATTAACGGAATCATCTCCAGAATAAACAACGACCCTTCCATCTGGTAGTTCTTTTACAGTCGCACATTCATGTGCGCACCTGCCTAAGGCTACCTGCTTTTTTGCGGTGCCTGTATGTGGGTCTACTTCTACCACCCATCCGTAATGTTCAGGTGGATTATCAAAGTGCTTATGCCATCCAAGAAAAGCTCTTTTCTCTATTAGTGTACCGTCTTTAAAATTACGCTCCCCATAAAACATATCGTAATTTTCTTCGCAGGTTAGAATGGTTCCCCATGGGGTAATACCGCCTGAGCAATTGGCCAAGGTACCCATCGCTGCCTTTTTACCTGCAATAGGATGTGGCCAGTTAAACGGTATTTTTGTTTGTCCAGTGACCCTTCTATTGAGGGGATCATTTTTTTGAACTTCCCATTTTCCGCTTTTCGTTTTTTTAATTCTTAAAATACTGCCGCCGACATTATATTGTTCTTTCTGTACTTGCTCCTTTGTTTTTTCATCCCCTCCAACATAGTTAGAGACAAACATAGGGTCTACATATTCGTGATTGATCCAAAGTATCCCATCATCAGGCTTTGCTGGATCAAAGGGTAAAAAGGCCGTATAATCATTATTGAAACCAAAGGTATCTTTCTTGCTAATTGGATCCTCCCACTTTATTAATACCTCGTAGGAAAGGCCTTTTGCTAACTTTAGTTCGTCTTGGTCTGAGGGCGCAATACCTTGAAAATTATCAAAGAAAGAATTGCTTGCAGCAAGTATAGATGGAGAGAGGGCGGTCATGACGACTCCTTTGCCAAGAAAATCTAAAAAAGTTCTACGATCCATGGATTAATTTATCTGGAAACGAGGGGTTCTCATTTCTATTTTAATTAAATACTGTGTAAACTAATCTTACTACTTCCTATCTCTTGAAATATAAATTATTTAGTTTACCTAAAATAAACATCAAAAACCAAATTCAGTTTAAAGCTACTTAATACTTAACGAAGTTGCTAGAAAAATATTTAGGGGGAGTGTTTTTAGGAAGCTATCAAAATTCTAAAAAAAGAAATGGCGGTTGATCGACATCAACCACCATTTGGAACTGCATTTAACAACTATATTCTTGTCCCATACTTTGGGGAAGGGGAGTCTGATTTAACTTCAACATCAACCACAATTTCAACTTCAAATCGTTATGTTGGCCTTATAACGAGCCGTCAACGTCCCATTTTTGAGATTGAGATTGAAATTGGTTTTAGGCTAATTTAGCCATGTCTCTTATTAATATACTATTACGGTTAAAATAAATTAAGTTTTCTTTTCTTAACTCATTTAAAACAGAAGTCACTGTCTGACGAGAAGTACCTGTAATATTAGCAATATCTTGCTGCGTTAAGGTATGTTTGAATAAAGTTTCAAAGCCTACTTGACGACCTCTGTCCGTTGCAGTTTCTTTAATAAAATCTACGATTCTAGTTCTAGCATCTTTGAAAATTAGACCTTCTAAGCGATTTTCTGCTTTTCTAAGTCTTCCGCCCATCATTTTGAGCACACTATTGCATAAATCGTAGTTCGTCTGCATTAATGCTTGGAAGTCCTCTACTTTTAAGGCGTAGTAATGTACTTCATTATTCATTGCTTGTGCAAAATCTGGCCGGTTTGTTTCGCCAACAGCACACATTTCGCCAAACATGGCCAATGGATGTAATACAGATTTGATAATTTCTTTGCCATCGGAAGAATGCGTGCCAATCTTAATACTTCCTTTTGATAAGAAAAAAATGTGCTTTGATGGCTCGCCTGCATGGTAGAGGAAACTATATTTTGGAAGTACCTTTTTTTCTACCATTTGCTCCAATCGGTCAGAATCGGCTTCGGACAAGGATCGGAAAATCGGGAATAATTGAAGAATAAAAGTGTTTTTTTGCTCTTTCATTTTCTTTTTCTTTAGTCGGGATGATTACTGAAGTAGTTTAAAAATTACGGTAGCTTTCACTGCAATGCTTAGCGTTTGGCTGATGTACTTTAGCCAAACATCTACTTATGTAATCTAATAGACACCATTTTTTGCTATCCCCCCTACCTTGTTTTAAAATAATTTTTATAGTTACGTTAATATTTAAAAAAAAGGTATTTTTGCGGCGTGGTATAGGATTAAGCGCTGTAAGACTGTTCTATCGTTCCATTCTAGCATTGGAAAAGGAAAGTCCGGACAACGTAGAGCATCACGCCATCTAACGGATGGGGTCTTTATTTGCTTTAATTTATTAAAGTGAAGAAGGGATACAGAGAGTGTCGCAGAAAATAACCGCCAACTTCCTTTAAGATTTATCTTAGAGAAAAGGTAAGGGTGAAAATGTGCGGTAAGAGCGCACAGTGTTCTCAGGTAACTGAGGAGGCGGATAAACCTCGTGAGTTGAAATGCCGCATATATCCTGATTCGTAAGAGATAAGTTGCTCGCTTAGCGTGAAGGTACTTTCGAGTGCTTTCCATCGGGAGGGGTAGGCAGCTAGAGGTAATCCGTGAGGATTATCCGAGATAAATGATAGAAAGGTAATCTTTTGACGTTGGGCTGTAATCGTCGAATATCATTAGCTTACTTACAGAATCCGGCTTATAGGTTTTGCAGTTGCTTGTCCTTCCTTTTAATTTGCTTGCTAATCTACATGGAAAAAAATAAGAGAGCTATTCTCCCCTTCAAAAAATGGATGATTGCCACTAGTGTACTTGCCTGTTTATTTGCTATAATTAGTTGTGATGATAAGAACTATATCTACGACGAATCTCAAGAGCTTCTAGAAGCAAAATGGGCTTATCAAGATACGCTGAACTATACTTTCCAAATTACAGATACCACCAAAATATATAACATTTACCTAGAACTCGATCACTCCACAGATTATGCTTACCAGAATCTGTATTTAAAAATGCACACCCAATTTCCATCAGGAAAAAGAATTTCCCAACAAGTATCTTTTGAATTAGCGGATAAGTATGGTCAATGGTATGGCGATTGTGGCAGCAATTCTTGTACTTTATTAGTGCCGTCTCAAAAAGGGGCTTATTTTAATGCCATTGGAGAACATAGCATTACCATAGAGCAATTTATGCGGAAAGATCCTATTGAGGGGATTAAAGGACTGAGTGTTCGGATTGAGGATACGGGGAGTAGTCGGTAGAACATTCTATAACTGACTGCTATTGAAAGAAATCAAATTCTACCAAAGTGCCTCCCCTCTAAAATGAATTCCCTGACTTGAATTCCTTGCACGGTCGATGGTTTAAGTTTGTAACTTAAACCTAATATCAAGCCTTTCCCAAATCTCAAAATACACACCAATACAAATACAAAACATTTCCTACCCTCAAAAAAGATTGTACCTTTCATTTAAACATGCTATAAAATGGGAAAACATAAAATACAACAACAGTTCGATTTACATTATCTGACACTCACAATAGTAGGTTGGGTAGATATCTTTACAAGAAAAATTTACAGAGATTTAATTATTGACAGCTTAAAATACTGTCAAGCACAAAAGGGCTTAGAAATATATGCCTATACGATTATGTCCAATCATTTACATCTTATTGTGAAAGCAAAGGAAGGTAGTAAAGGACTTTCTGCTATTATAGGAGATTTTAAGAAATTCACTTCAAAAGGAATCCTACAGACTATAAAAAGTATTCCTGAAAGTCGAAAAAATTGGATCTTCCACGTATTCAAATACCAAGCAAAATTTAATAGCAATAATACCGTCTACCAAGTCTGGGTTCAAGATAATCATCCAGTTCATTTAGTTAGCCCAAAATGGATTCAACAGAAGATCAATTATATCCACTTGAATGCGATTCGTGCAGGTCTAGTTGAAGAGGCACATCATTATTTATATGCCAGTGCATCTAATTATTATAATGGACATGGGTTACTTCAGGTAAATATAATTGATTTTGGAATTACGGATTTTTATGTTCCA
>CALJIY010000369.1 GCA_937973945.1 uncultured Saprospiraceae bacterium
ATATCCAATTCCCCTCGGGCCGCTTATTAGAAAACAATACTACCAAAAACCAAAAAATAACAGGTAAAGGTTTAACAATCGTTGAGTAGTCTGTTTCTCTTAACAAGCTGTATTGTAAACAAAGTAAAAAGGTCATTCCGAATCGAAAGAAGTTGTTTTGCCATATCATTCTATAGGATTGTTTTAAATGAAAATTTGTTTTTTTTTACCACGGATTCACGGATTGTAATGGGGACACTAAACTTAATACGTGAATCCGTGGTAAAATATTCAACTACTTGCAGGCTTTACATAAACTTATAAAGTCATCCCACAAGGTATCAAATTCTTCACCTCTATTTTTCATAACCACTACTTATAAGCCGCTCACAACCTACAAGCCCTCCCATCCGCAAGCGGTTCGCAAACGATGTTTGCTCATGTGTCATCCGCGTGGTTACGAAGTAACTCCGTGCCTGCCTAGCGCAATCCGATAGGTTGAATAACATCTAGATCACATCAAAAGAATATCCCTAACCTACAAAATCAATAAATCCATCATATCTTTGCATTCCTATGCAGCATAAACTCATCTCCTCTCCCCTTCAAGGTTTTACCGACTTCCGTTTTCGGAATTCCTTCCAGCAATTCTTTAGTGGGATAGATTACTTCTATGCCCCCTATATTCGGTTTAATGGAAAGATGGTCATTAAGCCCCTTTATCAACGAGATCTACAGCCTAAAAATAATACTACTCTAGAAGTCATTCCACAGGTTATGACTTGTAGTGCCGACGAGTTTATTTTTGCCGCCAACTATGTACACTCCCTCGGTTACAAAGAACTCAATTGGAATCTCGGTTGCCCCTACCCTATGGTGACCAATAAAGGAATGGGATCCGGATTAATTAAAAGTCCTGAAAAAATAGATCGTATTCTCGACCGAGTACATACAGAGACCGACATCATCGTCTCCATGAAAATGAGAATGGGCTATGATCACGCCAAAGAAATATTGGACGTATTCCCTGTACTGGAAAAGTATCCGATTAAAAATATTGGTATCCACGCTCGGATCGGCGCTCAATTGTATAAAGGTGGCACAGACTTAGAAGGCTTCCAAAGATGCATCGACCACAGCAATCAAAAATTATACTTCAATGGAGACATCACCTCTGTCGCCATCTTCGAAGAATTAGCCGATCGTTTTCCGAGCATCGACCACTGGATGCTAGGCCGTGGATTGATTGCTGATCCGTTTTTACCTTCCATGATAAAAAATCAGACTCACCAATATCCAAATAATAAAATAGATATTTTTAGTAAATATATTGACACACTATTTACAGCTATCGAACAAAAAGTAACGGGCGAAAAAGCAGTGATCCGAAAGATGCTGAGCTATTGGGAATATTTTGCAACGGTTTTTCCAGAGCCTACTAAAGTCGTTAAGAAAATAAAAAAGGCGAAGACTTATGAGGTATATGATGCGGCGGTTCGGGAGATATTGGAGGGAGAGCGAGTTGTTAGGTTTTAACCCCACATCCTTCCCCCATTTTTATTACTTTTGCAAAAAAATCAAAAGTATGTCTAAATTTATGTCTACCCATCTATCTAGTTAGCTACCCAGCCTATCCTATTAGCCATTGGTGAACCAATACCGATGCACTCTCAGTATTATTTTATTCTCAACCGATGTATCAATGGAATTAGAATAGTCAAAACTTTCGTGACGATTCATCATTTCCATATTCATCATTCATCATTTCAAATCCATGTTAGATAAATTAGGAGCTATAGAAGAACGTTTTTATTATTTGGAAGAACGCCTTTCTGATCCGTCTGTATTAGCCGATCAGAAGGAGTATACGAAGGTGAGCAAGGAATACAAGAATATAGAAGAGATTGTGCAAGTCGCTAAAGCATATAAGGAAGTAGTAGGGAATATTGCCACGGCCAAAGAAATGCAAGCGGAAAATGATGAGGACATGAAGGCCATGGCGAAGGAAGAATTGCAAGAGTTAGAGCCACAAAAAATAGCTTTAGAAGAAAAGTTGAAATTCTTATTAATTCCTAGAGATCCAGAGGATGAAAAGGATGTAATTGTGGAGATTCGTTCGGGAACAGGAGGTGATGAAGCCTCCATTTTTGCAGGGGATTTATATAAGATGTACACGAAGTACTTTTCTACCCAAGGCTGGAAAGTAGAAGTCATCAATGTAACAGAAGGCACTGCTGGTGGGTATAGTAAATTAGTCTTAGAAGTTTCTGGTAATAATGTGTTCGGCAAATTAAAGTTTGAATCTGGCGCGCATCGGGTACAACGAGTCCCTAAGACGGAATCCCAAGGGCGAGTCCACACCTCTGCAGCTACCGTAGCCGTAATGCCCAAATTGGAAATGGAAGATGTGAACATTAATAAGGCGGATTTGAGAACGGATACCTTCCGATCAAGTGGCGCAGGTGGGCAGCACGTTAATAAGACGGAATCGGGTGTTCGTTTTACGCATATTCCGACCGGAGTCGTATCAGAAAGTACAGATGCCCGTTCCCAAATACAAAATAGAGAAATTGCTTTGCAACGATTGTATGCTAAAATGTATGACATACAAAGAGAAGCACACCAAAACAAGGTCGCTGCTGCCAGAAGGTCTTTAGTCGGATCAGGAGATCGATCTGGAAAAATTCGGACCTATAATTATTCTCAGAATAGAGTAACGGATCATAGAATTAATTTAACTTTATATAGTTTAGATAAAATTATAGAGGGAGATATTGCAGGCATTATTGAAGCTTTGCAGGTGGCGGAAAATGCTAAGAAATTAGAGGGCGGAGACGAAGAATAAATAAATTGTTTTAAAAACGAATTTAATTACTTATTTTTGTTTTAAAAATCCGAGATATAATGAGTGATACAACTACACCAAATACACCTTCCGATAACGAGGTCTTGGCGACCCAAGATGATAATATCATTTCTTTAAAAGGAATGTTCCAAGAATATTTCTTGGATTACGCTTCTTATGTCATACTGGAACGTGCGGTGCCAGCCGTAGATGATGGACTCAAGCCAGTACAACGCCGAATACTCTATTCCCTTAAAGAAAAAGACGATGGTCGTTACCATAAGGTAGCTAACATTATTGGTCATACGATGCAGTATCATCCGCATGGGGATGCGGCCATTGGTGATGCTATGGTGCATTTAGGGCAGAAGGATTTGATGATTGATTGTCAGGGAAACTGGGGGGATAATCGGACAGGCGATAGAGCAGCTGCTCCTAGATATATAGAAGCTCGGTTGACAAAGTTTGCTTTAGATGTCGCATTTAATGCGCAGACAACGGAATGGCAATTGTCTTACGACGGTCGGAATAAGGAACCGATGAATTTGCCTATGAAGTTCCCGCTATTACTAGCTCAAGGAGCGGATGGTATTGCGGTAGGTTTATCTACTAAAATTTTGCCGCATAATTTTGTTGAATTAATCAAAGCTTCTATCAAAATATTACAGGGTAAGAAAGTGAAAATCTATCCAGATTTTCAGCATGGCGGAATGGTAGATGTAGCTAATTACAATGGTGGAAAACGAGGCGGTAAAGTAAAGGTCAGGGCTAAAATAGACATCCTTGATAAGAATACCTTGGTCATCCGAGAATTACCCTATAGTGTAACCACTACATCGATGATTGATAGTATCCTAAAAGCCAATGACAAAGGAAAAATCAAGATAAAAAAGGTTACAGATAACACAGCAAAAGATGTAGAAATACAAATTGATATTGCCGCAGATGCATCGCCGGAAGTGACGATGGATGCCTTATATGCTTTTACGAATTGTGAAATTTCTATCTCTCCGAATGCTTGTATCATTATCGACGATAAGCCCTACTTCTTAACGGTAGAGGAAATATTAGAAATCAACACACAGGATACTAAAGATTTATTACAACAAGAATTAGAAATTAAGAAAGGGGAATTAGAAGAGAAATGGCATTTTGCTTGTTTAGAAAAAATCTTCATTCAAAATAAAATCTATCGAGATATTGAGGAGTGTGAATCTTGGGAAGAAGTTTTAAAAGCGGTAGAAAACGGTTTACGAAAGTACGTATCTACTCCTAGTGACAAACCCAAAAAGAGCGACAAACGACTTCGATTATTAAGAGATCTTACAGAGGAAGATTTGGTTCGCTTAACAGAAATTCGAATTAAAAGAATTTCTAAATACAATGCTTTCAAAGCAGATGAAAAGATCGCAGAAATAGAAGAGGTATTAAAGCAAGTAAAACACGACTTAGCAAATCTAACGGATTATGCCATTGCTTATTTTCAACGTTTATTGGAAAAGTATGGTAAAGGAAGAGAACGGAAGACCTTACTTCAATCTTTTGATACCATCAAAGCAACCGAAGTAGTTGCCAATAATGCCAAGCTCTATGCCAACTTAAAAGAAGGTTTCATAGGAAAAGGTTTGAAGAAGGATGAGTTTATTTCAGAGTGTTCGGACATAGCAGATATTATTGTCTTCCGAAAAGATGGTAAATTTTTAGTAACTAAAATTTCAGATAAGGCCTTTGTTGGCAAGAATATTTTGCATGTCGCTGTTTGGAAGAAAGGAGATGAACGAACGACTTACAATGCCGTATATATAGATGGTGCGACAGGACGATCCATGATTAAGCGTTTTAATGTTACCGCCATTACCAGAGATAAAGAATACGATATTACAAAAGGATCAAAAGGATCAAAACTTGTTTATTTCACTGCAAATCCAAATGGAGAGGCAGAGACTGTAGGCGTATTATTATCACAAGGATGTAAGGCTAAAAGAAAATCATTTGAATTTGACTTTAGTGAAATTGCCATTAAAGGTAGAAGCTCTCAAGGAAATATTCTAACGAAGTATCCGCTTAAAAAAGTGAGCTTCAAAGCAGCGGGCCAATCTACATTGAACGCAATTAAATTATGGGTAGACGAAAGTTCTGGTCGATTGAACAGAGATGAGCGAGGTATCTTCTTAGGCGATTTTGATACCGGAGATCTGATACTTGTCGTCTACAAAGATGGTTCCTATGGCATGACCGATTACGAAATGTCTAATCGGTATGACATCAAGGATGTCGCCGCTATACAAAAGTATGATCCAGAAATAGTAATAGGTGCCATCTACTACGATGGTGAAAAGAAGACTACTTTAGTCAAGCGATTTAAAATAGAAACGACAACGACTGGCACCAAGTATCCATTCATAACAGAGCACAGAATGTCCAAGCTACTCTATGCGACTATTGATACAGAAGCCTTAGTGGAATATACCATCAAGAATAATAAAGAAAAGCAAACCAAGACAATCGACTTAGATAATTTCATTGATATAAAAGGCTGGAAAGCTTTAGGTAATAAGCTGATTGACCAGAAGATAGCTGGTGTCAAAGAGTTAAGCAGTAAAAAAAAAAGCCAGTAATTCATGACGCGAAGGAAGTATCAGAGACTTCCGATATCCCTTTAGCAGCAGTTAAGAAGTCTGCGGCTAAAGGGACAACTAAGTCAAATTCCAAAACTGCTACTAGAAAAACTACGGCGAAGCCTGCTGCTAAAAAAACAGCTGCTAAATCTACCACTAGAAAAACTACAGCAAAACCTGCTGCTAAAAAAACAGCTGCTAAATCTACCACTAGAAAAACTACAGCAAAACCTGCTGCTAAAAAAACAGCAACTAAATCTACCACTAGAAAAACTACAGCAAAACCTGCTGCTAAAAAAACAGCAACTAAAACCACAACTAGAAAAACTACAGCAAAACCTGCTGCTAAAAAAACAGCTGCTAAATCTACCACTAGAAAAACTACAGCAAAACCTGCTGCTAAAAAAAC
>CALJIY010000370.1 GCA_937973945.1 uncultured Saprospiraceae bacterium
TTTAATTCCTTGGTTAACCATTGATTTAATGGTTTGACGTTGTTCCAGACTTGTCATTTTCTTTTTTTATTCCTCTTTTGGAATAAAGTTAATACGACTTTTTGAGACTTAAAATAACTACGAGTTAATAAGATTCAACAGCTGTCAGTAGTCAGATTTATGATGTTGACCATATTTGACACGTTTACTGATGTACGGGTCTAGGGCGTCAACATCTAATTTTGGAATTGGGGATTTGAGATTTGTAATTTAAATCATTTATCTCCATTCAACTTCCAATCAAATAGTGTAATAAAAGCATTGAATAGATAGAAAATGTACTTCACCACATTGGCGATGTTCATTTGCATGGTATTTTTAGTTAGCTGTACGATATTATAAATAATCCAGCTCAACCAAGATTCCTCATATTTTAAGGCATTACAGAAATTCCCCCCTAAAGACAAACCGAAAGTGATGGAAACGACCGTAAGAAAAGTCGTATCGGCTCGACCACCAAATAGATGAGCACCTAAAAAAACTAGAGCAAAACCAATCATCAATCCTACTATCACGATAATAAAATAATTACGATCAATTTTTCTTATTTTTTGCCCTTTATTCCAGTTGGCAAAAGCAAAAGTATTAATGAAGAAACTAAGCGGGTAGGTGATGATCGCGGAGGCATTTCCAAATAAAAAATCTAAAACACCAGAATTAATAGCCGTAAAGGTATTTAATAAATTTCCCCAGTTATTTTGCTTTCCTACTAATCGAGTACCTAATAAAGATAATACAGCACCTAGCATAGATAGTAGGCCTAATGGGAACGCGCCCTGTTGGACATGGCTCCACAATTCAGTCATGGGGATGCCAAACTGGATTTCGCCTTGATAAAAAATTGTTTCGTGAAAACTACGATAGTAACAAACGCCTAAGACTAGCAGCACACCAAATAAATCTAAATATTTAGATTCTACTAATTGCCTAAGGATTGGACGTAAATTGCTCATAATTGCTTATTCCTAGTGAAAGACTTAAAAGCATAAATATAAGCAAAAAAAAACGGCAACTGATCGCAATCAGTTGCCGTTTTTGGTGCCTTATAAGATGCTGTCTCCATCTTATAACTTAATAATAATAGTCTCGTTTGGGTATTATTATATGTGCGTTGGAAGGTGATGAAAAATCCAAATGCACCTAGTTAAACGAGCTATTACAGCTATGGACACAAACCCTTGAAGTTTTGCAAAAAAGGAAAGTACCTCTTTTGCCCAAAACAGTATGGTGGTTCCATATTTAAAAGGTTTTAAATATTTGAAAAATGATCTCGAACTGCATAAAGTTTTCTGGGCTTTTAAATTCGAAATCTTTCAAAAAGAACATATGATCTATCAAGTTTAGTCCAATTAAACTATCATAGATCGTTGATAACACATTTCATTTCTTTTGAACTTAATTATTGCCGAAGCGAACCACAGCGTTTTCACAGGATTCAATACTTATAACGTACAGCTATTCGGGGTGGGATTAATAAGTAAAGGTGCACGTATTAATCGGTTTTTTTAGAAGGTGAGGTGGCCGCTTAATTTATCATCTGTCAAAGACCTATTAAGTTTTATGATAAATTACAATAATTAAAAAGAACAAAAGCTTATCTAATGCTCACATATCAAATGTATGTATATATTTTGAATAAAGCAAATTTTAAGTAATTTTAATTTCGAACAATTGCCTTTTAGGCATTTTTTATTTCTATCTAATTAGTAAAAGTAAATTATAATATGGGGCAATTGGACCTAATGCATAGCGTAAGAATCTGAAATCAAACTACTTATGTTTTTAATTTGGTTAATACATTAATTTTATTAGTTGATTTCGACTAAAAACATTATTTTCGTTACGCTATAATTAATAGACCTTTTAAAAGGTAACCAGTCTAATTATTTTAGTCCTTCATGAAACAGAATACAAAAGATAAGATCATAGCCTTTGCTATTTCCTTATTCAATGAGAATGGGTATGGCTCTATTTCTTTACAAGAGATAGCACAGCAGATGGGGATGAGTAGGGGCAATCTCACTTATCATTTCAGAGATAAGGATGCTTTGCTGAAACGTATATCGGAAGATATGTGGGAAAAGATTGAACGAGAGCGAGCTAAATCAAGAACTTTTCCTTCTTTTGAAAATATTCATAATGAAGTACAGCTATATTACAAAATTCAGAGGGAGTATGCTTTTATTTTTTTAGATCCACATGTTTTACAGCATCCTTTTATAAAGGAACAATTTCAGCAGATGACTGCCCAAACGATTAAAGATAATAAGGCAGGTATTGCATTTTCTATCAAACTGGGTAATATGAAGCCAGAGACTATAGCAGGCACCTATCACAGTCTGGCTTTTATTACTTGGATGCTCAGTTTCTTTTGGCTAGCTCAACAAATCATAAGAGGAGATAAAACAGAAACGGATGGGGAGAAATTAATTTGGTTGATGTTAATTCCTCATTTTACAGAAAAAGGAGTAGAGGCTTTTAAAGATTTTTTTGGAACTACTTATTATGAAAATTTAGGCGATCCTTTTGAAATGGATATTTCTGAGTTGATTGCTTTTTAAAAATAGAGCAGAGAGTAGAGAAGAGAGAGTAGAGACGTGTTTCGTCCCAGAATAAACGAACTTTTGTTGGTTTTTAACCAGATGTGTCTCTATTCTCTGCTCTCGCTTCTCTATTCTAAAACCTGTAAGGTTTTAAGAACAATAAAAATGACCGAGCCAATTCAAATAGAACTCCCAACGATCTTTGAAGCCATGACCGTTAATTCATGGTTGATAAAAGGAGAAGAAAATATATTAATAGATTGTGGAGAAAAAACAGATGCCACGTGGGAGGCCTTAAATAAAGGGCTCGAAAAAAATGGCCTGACAATACAGGATATTTCTAAAGTAGTCATTACCCATGCTCATTTGGACCATATGGGCATGGCGAATAGAATTACAGAGAATTGTAATGCCACCATATGGGTTTCTGAAATGGTACATGGCTGGGCGACCAATTTGAATGAGCTATTAGATCGTCGATCTGATGCTATTCTAGCAGCCATTCTTCCAAATATTTCGAAAGAGGATCATGATAAGATTGTCGATTTTGGATATAAAAGATTGTCGCCTTATTGGGATGAAATACCAGCGGATCGACTCCACGTATTTCCAATGGAAGGACTAATTGACTTTGGTGGTCAAACTTGGGAAATTATACATACCCCAGGTCATTGTCTTAACCAAACCTGTTTCTATCAAAAAGAAACAGGATGGTTATTATCAGCGGATATGATATTACCGATGATTCCTATACCTATTGTAGATGCAGCTAGGACAGCACCCTATGAGGGGGGCAAAAGTCTGATGACGCATTTAGCTTCTTATGAAAAACTAATACCATTAAATATTACCAAAGCATTTCCTGGACATTTTGGTATACTCGAAGATGTTCCCAACTTAATTGAAAATCAAAAAATGCGAATTCATCATCGAAAAGAAAAATGTTTCCGATTGATTCAAGCGGGTAGTTCTTCTTTTATGGATTTGTTAGAAGGTATTTACAAGGAACGAATTAACAATGCGACGATATTTATGGTCATCGGTTTTTTAAATATTTTACAGTCAGAGGGAAGAATTAAAAGAGAAATGATGGATGGTAAATGGGCGTACTTTGCCAATGAGGTTACTATTGATGCGGTTTAAATAATTGATTTCTAAACACATAGACACAGTAGGCCACATAGTTAACTGTACCTTGCTATGTGAACTACTGTATTACAACCTTGTAAAAGTTTGTAAAAAAAACAAAGTTTTTTAACTACTTTCTATTTTTCTGAACCACAAAAGGTACAAAAGGGAACAAAAGCCTTTTGTGAATTTCTTTTGTGTCTTTTGTGGTTCAAAGAAATTTGTGGCTAAGCCGCCATAAGCCTATGTGTTGAAAAATATCTTAAAATGTGTTTTAGAATACACTTAAAATCAAAACTATGTCTTTCTACGAAAAACGCATACTCCCCAAAATGGTCCACTTCGCCTGCGGTCTAAAGCCGACCATGAAGCAGCGAGAAAAAGTAGTGCCACATGCAAAAGGACATGTGTTAGAAATAGGCATAGGCTCAGGACTCAATCTATCCTATTATGATAAGTCGCAAGTAAAAAGTCTAGTAGGCATTGATCCATCAAAAGAAACTTGGGAAGTCAATAAAGCGAAAGAAACGGACTTAGGTTTTGATTTTAAATATATTCAAACAGGAGCAGAAAATCTTCCTTTAGATAATCACTCGTTTGATACGATTGTAATCACTTATACCTTATGCACGATTCCAGATGCCATCAAAGCGATGTCGGAACTGCGAAGGGTATTAAAACCAAACGGTCAATTATTATTTTGTGAACATGGCAAAGCGCCAGATGCGGCGGTATTGAAGTGGCAAAATAGAATCAATCCCTATTGGCAAAAAATAGGAGGTGGCTGTCATTTGAATAAAGATATTCCAAAATTGATTAGCGAAAATGGTTTTAAAGTAGCGGATTTAAAAACGATGTATATCCCTGGATGGAAACCCTTAAGTTTTAATTTTTGGGGTATAGCGCAAGTAGGATAAATAATTTGAAAGAGCAAATTAGACATAATTCAACACGGAACTACTTCGTAGTCACGCGGATGACACGATTTTTTGTAGGTCGTGAACGATTTTGAAATATAGACCTAAACAAAAATATATGAACCCTATCCTCCAACTAGATGGCATTGCCCAAGCAGCCTTAATTAAAAAAGGAGACATCACGCCCTTAGAATTAGTGGATGCCTCCATTGCGGCTATTGAGGCATTGAACCCAACTTTGAATGCTGTCATCACACCAATGTTTGAAGCGGCAAGAGACATTGCTAAATCAGATATGCCCGATGCCCCATTCAAAGGAGTGCCCATTTTATTAAAAGATGGACTAGCTTCTTATAAAGGGGTACGATTTACGACAGGCTCTGCTTTGTTAAAAAACAATATTGCGAAAGTAGATAGCTTGTTGGTTCAAAGATATAAGGAGGCAGGTTTTATTGTTTTAGGCAAAACAAATATGCCAGAATTTGGTTTATTGCCTACCACAGAGCCTACTGCTTTTGGAGCAACTAAGAACCCCTACGACATTACTAAAACACCAGGCGGATCGAGTGGTGGAACAGCAGCAGCGGTAGCGGCAAGAATGGTAGCTTTGGCGCATGGGAATGATGGGGGTGGCTCTATTAGAATTCCTGCCTCTTGTTGCGGCTTGTTTGGACTGAAACCAACCAGAGGTCGAAATCCATTAGGGCCTTTAAGTTCCTTAGTAAGTGGCTTAGTGGAAGAACATGTGTTGACGCGAACGGTTAGAGATTCGGCGGCGGTGTTAGATATTACTGGACAACCTGATCCTTTAGCTTTTTATCATGCGCCTGCGCAAAACGGGTCGTATTTAGAAGCTTTAGATCAGCCTATTCGCAAATTGAAAATTGGGTATGCCTTGACTTCTCCTGGTGGAGGGGCATTACATCCTGACTGTGATACAGCAACATTAAAAACAGTAGAGCTGTGCAAATCTTTTGGACATGAGGTAGTTGAAATGCCTTTAGCAATTCCGTTTAGTGGAAAACAGTTGGGTGAAATATTTGGTGTTTTATGGGCGGTAGGTGCGGCAAGCCCTTTAGCCTTTTATCATAAAATGACAGGGCATCCACCACCGAAAGAACTGGTAGAACCTTTGTCTTATGCGATGTATGAACAAGGACAAAAAGTCTCCGGTGCCGATTATGAATTTGCTAGACAAAGTATGCATCGAGTAGCAAGAGCTGTCTTAGCGGCCTTCCAAGATATTGATATTTGGATCAGCCCAAGTTTGGGAATGCCCCCAGTAGATTTAGGGAGTTTTGCACAAAGCGAAACCAATCCCATGGCACCTTCTGAAATGGCGGCTAAATTTTCTCCCATGACGGCACTATTTAATATCTCTGGACAGCCAGCCGCTTCTGTTCCTACGCATTGGAATAAAGAAGGCTTACCAATAGGCGTACAATTAGTTGCAAAATTCGGAGATGAAAAAACAATCTTTCAATTGTCGAAGCAATTAGAAGAGGCGGTCAATTGGAATCAATATCAGCCTTCCGTACTTACTAGTATAGAACACTGATTCATATGGTAGCTTAGTTGCAAAATTCTTCTGAACCACAAAAGAAACAAAAGAATTTCATAAGAGACTTTTGTGCCTTTGTATCTTAGAAACTAAACGTGTCTTAAAACTAATAAACTTGTGTAAATAGTTATTTTAAATAGCAAGTTTTGCTTGGTCAACATCTAAGCGGGAGGCCCGACAAAAATACCGGAGGGATTATTTTTGTCTAGGGTTTTTGGTTCTTTTTTGCCGATGCAAAAAGAACAATATTTAATTTTAGATTTTTTTTTACACAGCGTACTAATCATAATTATAAAAAATAAATCAAAATACTTAAATATGAGTTCCTATTACTTTACAGAAGAACACGAATTATTCCGCCAAAGTTTGCGGACCTTTTTAGAAAAAGAAGCCTTGCCCAATATTGATAAATGGGAAGAAGAACGTCGAACCCCAAGAGACATTTGGAAGAAGATGGGCGATTTGGGTTTCTTAGGGTTATCCTATCCAGAGAAATATGGCGGGATGGAATTAGACTTTTTCTACGATGTCGTATTTAATGAGGAGTTGGGGAGAATGGGCTCTGGAGGTTTTGCTATTACGCAGCAAGTGGTGCAGTATATGTCTGGACCTTACATTTTAAAATATGGTACAGAGGAGTTAAAAGAGAAATATTTGCCGGGCTTAATTTCTGGAGAATTAATTTCTTCTATAGGAATTACAGAACCAGGGGCTGGCTCCGATGTGCAAGCGATCAAAACAAAAGCAATTAAGGAAGGCGATCATTATATTGTAAATGGAGCAAAGACCTTTATTACGAATGGGGTGTATGGCGATTTGATTATCACAGTAGTAAAAACGGATCCATCTTTAGGGGCGGCAGGAGTAAGTTTATTAGTGATCGACCAAAACTCGGAAGGTATTTCTAGAAGGAAATTGAAGAAGTTGGGTTGGCATTGTTCGGATACGGCGGAGTTGAATTTTGATAATGTAAAAGTACCTGTTAGTAATTTAATAGGTCAAGAAGGTAGAGGCTTTTTCTATTTAATGAATGGTTTGCAATTAGAGCGAATTTGTGCGATGCCTGCTGCTATTTCAGGTATGGAAAAAGCAATAGAGCAGTCACTACAATATATGTCAGAACGGCACGCCTTTGGTAAGCCGATTAATAAATTTCAAGTATTGCGTCATAAAATGGCACAGCTAGCATCAGAGGTAGAAGCCTTGAAAGCATTCTCTTATCAATGTTGTCAGATGTATGCAGATAACATTTATGATGTAAAGATGTGTTCTATGTTGAAATTGTTAGGCTCTGAATTATCAGAAAAAGTGGCCACAGAATGTCTACAAGTTTTTGGTGGCTACGGTTTTATGGAAGAATATCCATTGGCAAGAATGTATCGGGACGTGCGGGTTGGAACAATCGGTGGTGGCTCTTCAGAAATCATGCGAGAGATCATTGCTAAAATGATTATTGACGATAAAGATTTCAAAGCAGCTAAGACAGATTTTAAATTTAAGCCTAAAGCAGGAAAGGCGGCTAAAGAACCTGCGATGGCTACAGCATCTGCCAATGGGCATAGTAATGGACAAGCAGCGACTGCTACCGCTACAGCAACTGTAACAGGCGTAGATGCTTTAGTTGCGATGATTCAAAACCAAGCTGCTAAAGCAGATGCTTTGGGGAATACTTTGAAATTTAATTTAGACGGCCAAGCTATCTTTATTGATGGCTCAGGAAATAGCAATCAAGTTTCGGCAGAAGATAAAGAGGCAGATTGTACAGTTAATCTGACGATGAGTGATTTCCAAGATTTAATGAATGGAGACCTCAATCCCATGACTGCCTTTATGAGTGGGAAATTAAAAATTGATGGCGATATGGGAGTTGCTATGAAATTGCAAAATTTGTTTGGGTAGTAAATTTTCAAGGTAGTTATTAAGGACATGACGTAAAGTTTCTCTGATTTTGAGTATGTGGCAAAAATCGTAAATTTTAAATCATACATCTTACATCATATATCTACCTAGTTCAATCGTGATGGATATATGATTTATGATGTATGAAATATGATTTCTGATTTGATCATGCACGAAAATGTCGGACATCTATGAAGATATCTGGCACTTTCCAGAATTCCGAATAGTCTACCTCCAATTTTTAGTAAAATAAAACATCATGTCAACAAAACGAAAATATTGGGGATGGGGCTACGAAGACGAAGGAGCAGATGCTGCTATGGTTGCTCAAACTAGAGCGACCCTAAAAGCCATGTTTCAAATAAAAGAATTCGAACAAATAGCGCCAATTCCTCTAGATCAATTAAGATTAAGACCAACTCGTTTTAAGCTACCCGCTCACTTAGAGAAAATCTGTACAGATCGAATCGAAGATCGAGCAGCCCGAAGCTATGGTAAATCTTTTCGAGATATATGGAGAGGTTTGCATGGACAGTTTGATAATCCGCCAGATTATGTAGCCTACCCCAAAAAGGAGGAAGACATTCAAGCATTGATGACTTTTGCAACTAAAGAACAAATTTCCTTAGTTCCTTTTGGCGGAGGTAGTAGCGTATCGGGTGGGGTAGAGCCAACTTTAGATGCTAAATACCAAGGAGTGATTACGGTAGACATGCGCCACTTTGATAAAATTTTGCAGATAGATAAGCAATCCAGATCAGCCCATATACAAGGAGGGATTTTTGGCCCAGCTTTAGAAAAAGGTTTACGCCCACACGGATTGACCCTGAGACATTATCCACAAAGTTTTGAATTTTCTACTTTAGGCGGCTGGATCGCTACTCGGTCGGGCGGGCACTTTGCCACCTTATATACCCATATAGATGAATTCGTACAAGGCGTACGAATGGTCACGCCTAGTGGTATAATGGAGAGCCGTCGATTACCGGGACATGGTGCTGGACCAAGTGAAGAACGCTTAGTCGCAGGATCGGAAGGCATCTTAGGTATTATTACTTCGGCGTGGATGCGCTTGCAAGATATTCCAAAATTTAAGCTGACTAAAACGATACAATTCAAAGACTTCTATCAAGCCGTTGAAGCAACCCGCCAATTATCACAGAGCGGCTTGTTTCCGACTAATGCTCGT
>CALJIY010000371.1 GCA_937973945.1 uncultured Saprospiraceae bacterium
TGAATTTCTAGCCTCTACTCCTTCTATCTATCATATGTCAATTGGTAGCTTATTTGAACTGTGGAATAACCAAGTCTCTATAGGAATAGATTACGGATTTGGTTATAGTAGTGGTGGGCAAACATTAATCGATTTTTCAAATATTACGCCCGAAAATTTATTCCAAGCAGAGCCTAATAATAATGTACAAACAAGTATTCAATCATTAGTCTTTGTGTTTACTTATGATTTTATATTCAAGCGTCGGAAATAAAGTTGTTTAAAAAATACAGAATTTTGTCAACTTTTTATTTATTCTCCTGTTTACGCCAAGGAATATATTTTAGAGTACCTATATTACTTGATCATCAAAGATATTTTGATTCTCTCTATACACTTGTTGGCCGAAGAAGTTTTTCTTCTAAGGTCAACATTTTACGATTTCCTGCCTTTTAACTTACTCCTCAATTAATAAAAATACGATCTCTGGAAAGAATATAACTGCTAATAAAAAGAACAGTTGTATCAAAACAAAAGGAATAATTCCTTTATATAATTGCTGGGTCGTGACGCCTGGTGGTGCAACGCCCTTCAAATAAAATAAGGCAAATCCAAATGGCGGCGATAAGAAAGAGGTCTGTAAATTAAGTGCTAATAAAATTCCAATCCACACCAAATTCATATCATAGGCCTCAAAAATGGGTGCTACAACTGGTACTATGATAAAAATAATCTCAATAAAATCAATAAAGAAGCCTGCAATAAATACGACTAGCATCACTAAAAATAGAAAAGTCATAGGCGACAACTGAGCAGATTCTATCAATTCTATTAAATAATCATCTCCTCCTAATCCGCGAAAAACTAATGCAAAGGTAGTCGCTCCAATCAAGATCGTAAAAACCATGGAGGTCAAATGCGTCGATTCATACATCACCTCTTTAAGAATACCCAGACTAAACTTTCCTTGGATAATCGTCAAAATAGTGGCTCCTAAAGCCCCTACTGCTGCTGCCTCTGTAGGAGAGGCAATACCTGCTAATATAGAACCCAACACGGCAACTATTAACAACAAGGGGAGTAAAAAAGCTTTTATTACTCGACCATAAAAACCTGGTCCCCGAAATTTAGCAATCTCCTCTTCTGGCATGCTTGGTGCTTTATCAGGATAAAGAAGCGCGAAAATTACAATATAAAGAATGTAACAAGCCACTAATAAAAACCCAGGAATTAATGCTGCTGCGAATAAATCGCCAACCGAAACATTTAATACACTCCCTAATAAAACTAAAACGACCGATGGCGGAATGATTTGACCTAAAGTTCCAGAAGAAGCAATCGTTCCTGTTGCTAGTTCTGTACTATACCCTCTTTTAAGCATCGTCGGCAAACTAATTAAGCCCATCGTAATAACTGTGGCACCTACGATTCCAGTAGAGGCCGCTAATAATGCCCCAACGATGACTACGGCAATCGCTAAACCTCCTTTTACTTTTCCAAACAGCATGGCCATCGTTTCTAATAAACTTTCTGCCAATCCCGACTTCTCTAACATAATGCCCATATATATAAATAAGGGGACTGCTATTAATACCGTGTTCCTTACGGTACCCATTATTCTAGAAGGTAAAAAATTAAAAAACGCAGGTTCTAATGTAAAATAGCCAAATAAAACAGATAGTCCACCTAATGTAAAAGCAACTGGAAATCCGAATAAGATTAATATAAATATGCAGATAAAAAGAATGAGTGCTATGCCTTCCATAAAGTATTAATATTAACGAACAGGTATGTTGTGTGTCTCGTAGGAATGGTTCAAGAATAAATGTACATTCCTTATTTGGATTCCTTTAAAATTGTACCGGAGTATGATCATTCCTCAAGGTATCCTCCTTTCCCATGATGGTGGCCAATGATTCTAATAGTAGCGCAACTGCCTGAATCAATAGCAAAATAAAACCAAGTGTAATGGAAAATTTGATGATGTAGCGAGCAGGTAAACCTCCGGGATCAGGAGAAGATTCATTGATCATGTAAGAATTATGTGCATAATTATAAGAAGCCATAATAATGATCCAACACCAAGGAATTAAAAATGCTATTGTTCCGATTAAATTGATCCACGCTTTTCGTTTCGGAGAGAAATTAGCATAAAACAAATCAACCCTGACATGCTTATCATGTTTTAGGGCATACCCAGCTGATAATAAAAATATAAACGCAAAAATATGCCACTCCATTTCTGTAATCCATACAGCTGTTTCATTAAATAAATACCGACGCACCACATCAAAACACATAAACAGGACTAAGCAAGTGGTCAACCAAGCGATCGTTTTTCCTATAAGCTCATTAATTGAACTAAGTACATTAGCAACTCGTCTCAGCATAAGCTATATTTTTATTTTAAGAAGTCAGCAGTCAGAGATTATACTACTAGACATTTTAATTTGAACCACAAAAGAAACAAAAGAACACAAAAGTTAGATAGGGAAAATCCATTAAACAGCTTCCATCTCTTCCAAGCCATAAACTAAGTAATAATCTTCTATTTTTTCGTAAAGGATGTCAAATTTCTTTTGATAATCATTTTTATGAATGAGTCCTTTACAAGTTCCTTTCGCTAAATCGAAGCTAAACGGTTCAATAAAAATATGCTTTTGAAAATCTAACTTCTTTCGACCATAGGCTTTATACAATGCTTCTTTCGCTCCCCAATAAATATGCAGATGTTCTATTCTGGTAGATGGTTCTGTACTAGCTTCTTCTTCCTCTCTCATAAATTTATGAGCGATCCGAGTAATTTTAGGCACATACTTTTGTATATCCAATCCTATGGTATATGGTGCCGCCATAATAGCAGCAATTCCCCAAGAGTGGCTTATAGATATTTGAAAATTACTATCTTTTAAATAAGGCTTTCCATATTCATCTTTTAGACACACGCCCCTAGTTTCTCTTCCAGACATAGTATGTAATAACCATCGACTCGACAGCCATTCTAGTCGTCCTCTCCCCTTTATTTGATTAACTTGATCTAACTCCTGCTCTGTAAGATTTAATTTGTTTAGAAAAAAATCTTCCGTTTCCTCTATTTTCCAGAGACCTAACTCACCTTTATGTGGCAAAAATTTATGTAAGAATAAAGGCATGTTTTAACTTTTTATTGGAGGAAGTGTCAATAGCTTGTCTATCACTAAATTTTGAAGCGCAAACAATATAGTAGAAATGAAAGCAGTCATCTTTCCCAGAAACCCAGATGACAGCCACTTTCTAAGTTTCTGCCATCAACAGTCCGTCTCTTAGACTGACGGATATATTACGATTTTTACTTTTCGTTCGCCCTATCAAACCTATATGATTTTAAAACACAAAGCTATAAAATATATTTCTTTACCATACACTTTTTAAATTTTAAAAGAAAGACTGTTTTTGGAACAGATCGTCGAGGTTTGTAACCTCGACGATTCTATATTTATTATAGCATTTACCAAAGAATCTAAAAGTGTACAGTAGCAAAAAATATATTTAGAAACGACGAAGCAAACATTATACGCTACTTCTGTTTTTTTTCAAAAAAAAAGGGTTGACAGTCAAGAATGACTATCAACCCTTTTAGGTTTATTTAAAAAGTAGAATTATGAAAACTTGAATTACTTCTTATTCATATTATCAAAAAATCTTTCTAACTGCTTACCAGCAGCTTCTCTACCGCCTAAACCAAATGCTAAAGCAAAAGCAACTGCAGCTGCACCTAGTGTTAAACCAAATGCCATGTTAACAATATTTTCTGCAATACCCATTGTGCTTAAACCGAAAGCAAGGAAAATCGCCATTACTGCTATTTTAGCAATAGAAGCCATCCAAGCAGAATCGCCTTTAGCTAAAGTATCTCCAGCCAAATTAGCAGCAAAAGAACCAGCAGCTAAGATAATCATGCCGAAGAAAACTCTACCAGCTATGCTGAATATGTCGTTTAAGATCGTTCCAAAAGAACCACCAAATCCTAAACGATCAACACCTGCAATCACACCTGCAAAAACGATGAAGAAGAAAACTGCACTTCCAATCATTTTAGATAAAGAAGAGTTTCCTACCATATTGGCTACGCCTAATTTCTGAGAGAAATCATCCACACCAATATTCTGCATTAAATCAGTCAACATGCCAGTGATAAACTTACCAGCAATAAAGAACACACCAATTGTAATGGCTGCTGCTAAAATATTTGGAATTGCATTTAAGAATGTACCTAACATTTCTGTTGCAGGTCCTGAAATTGCTTCCATACCTAATGTATCTAATGATACAATTAAGATAGGTAAGAA
>CALJIY010000372.1 GCA_937973945.1 uncultured Saprospiraceae bacterium
CCTTGATCAAAGGCGGCCCCTTTCCGATTAAATTGTCGATGATCTTCTTTAGAGAAAGTGGATTTCGAATTGAATTTCCCTGTCAATAGCCCACTCGCTAAAGGGACTCTAGCTATAATCCCAATATTACGCCTCTTAGCCTCTTGAAAAAATAATTCCGCAGGACGATGTCTAAACATATTGAAAATAATTTGGACAGTAGTTACATTTGGATATTCTATCGCTTTTAATGCTTGTTCTATTTTTTCTACACTTACCCCTAAGTGAGCAATTTTTCCTTCTTCTTTGAGTTTATCAAATTCTTCAAAGATCTCTTGACGATAATATACTTCTGTCGGCGGGCAATGTAATTGAATTAAATCTATCCGATCCAGTCCAGTATTTTTCAAACTGCGCTCTACATATTTCCGAAGCACTTTTGGCTTGTATCTTTCATTAATATGTGGATTGATAAATCTGCCACATTTAGTAGCAATGTAAATTTTCTCTTTTCGAGAGCGGATTAATTGTCCTACTGCCTTTTCACTTTTTCTATTTTCGTAAACATCTGCTGTGTCAATAAAATTGATGCCTGCATCCACTGCTTCGTTAAGTATTTGTTCTGCATTTTTTCTATCAAAGCCACTCCCCCATTTTCCGCCTACTTGCCAAGTACCTAGGCTTATTTCTGAAATTTTTAATCCTGTCTTTCCTAGTGTTCTATAATTCACTTTATATTGTTTTTTTATTAGATAAATATTTTGCACCTATTCAGCAGGGTATGTCGCCAATGCTGAATAGTTGTAAGGTTTTAAAAAAAAATATATTTATAAACAACTTAAAAATATCGTCCAATTAATTCATGTTCTACAATCACTTTTTTAAGTTCATAAAAGTCTACTTCTCCTTGATGCTTCCAGACAATCTTTCCGTTGGGTTCGATTAATATAGTGTAAGGCAATGCACCATTCCAATCCTTATCTACTGCTTCTATTAATGCATATTTATCATCTTTAGCAAAAAAATAATTTGGTACAGCAGAAGCCTTTTCTTTTAGAAATTTAAGGACTTTAGATTCCTGTTTAGGATTGTCTGCGGAAATGGAAATAAATTCAAAATCTCTAGCACCAAACATTCTCTGGAGTACTATAAACTCTGGATATTCAATAACACAAGGACCACACCAAGTAGCCCAAATATTAATTAAACGAAGTTTGCCAGAATCTTCATTTTTCAATAACTGCCCGATGGCTGCTTCGTCTATAGCCGATACGGTAACTTCTTTTTCTTTCCATTCCTTATTTGCTTTCTCTTTCATTTTTAATTTCCAGCCCCACTTAGTAGAACACCCAAAAGTTTTTGTAATCGGATTTGGAACTTCTGTTCCTACTAGTATAGCATCTAAAGCTGCTCGCAAATCTTCTGCATTAGCAGTACCTGGTTTTTCCACAGCATCTAGTCTTCCTCTATATGCTAATTTCTGCTCTTTATCAAATAGAAATACATGAGGTGTTGCAACAGGTCCATATTTCAAAGAAACAGCTTGGTCGTCTCCATCATACAAATAAGGGAAATTGTATTTTTTATCTTTTACTCGGATTTTCATTTCTTCATAATCATCGTTTAAATCGGTATACCCTAATTCTTCATAGAGTAAACCAACTGGACTATTCGGGGAGATAGCAACAAAAGATACGCCTTGAGTATTGTAATCCGATACCACTTTTATCAATCTATCTTCATAAGCTTGAGCAGTAGGACAATGATTACAAGTAAAAATTACGACCATCGCTTTCGATTGCTTAAAATCATTAAGACTATAAAATTTACCGTCAGTAGCAGGCAATCTAAAGTCAGGTGCTTTTTCTCCGATAGCTAGAATCGGAACAGGCCGTTCTTTTACGGGTTGGGGATTGGCAACAAAGGAAGCATTCGATACGATTTTGTCTATCTGTTGCTCTGGACTAGAACAAGAAAGTAGTAAGCCTAAACAGCTAATAATATAAATTTGTAGATTTTTCATTGCAATTTATTATGGTTTAGACAATGTAAGTATTTTTTTAAACTCATTATAATGTATCAGCCCCAAAGTAAATAGTAAGGGTATAATTGATTGATCTAATTGCTGTACTCCAAATACCCATATCCCTATTGCTATTACCAAAAAAAATACAAGTAGCATTGTTAAAATGCTATTAGTTTTCTTTTTCAAAAGTAAAGGTATAGATAAAAGATATAGAGGATTGCACCACAAAATATTTAAATTCTTCGTCACTTCTTCATGCCCTGAAAAACCCCATAAGAAAGCAATTATTAATCCACTAATTCCAATACCTAAAAATAGTAGTAAGGATATTGCCTTTTGAAATCCTATTACATATAGCAAGAGAAAAATCGAAAAAATGACTATAGGAGAAAATAATTTTATTGCTTTATTTTTTGATTTATTCGTTTTTACCTCGTTTAGTTTTTGTTCCGATTTTACTAATGAGACATTATGTAGCGTGGCTAGCTCTATTTCCTTTTTCAGATATTTTGGCAAAAACATACTTTGAAATCGGCTAGGCATTGCATCTAATCGTTGGCCTAATATAATATTCACTCCTAATTTTATCCAAGACTTTTCTGTTAAATAGGTATTGATTAAATCTCGCTTACTCTCATTTAGCAACTCATCAGAAAATTGGACGCCTACCATTGTTAATAAATCTCGAAGATCAGTAGAACAATCTTTTTCAAGAAAGGAATAAAAATAATACCTGTTTTCAGGTTGGAATAAAAAATCTAGTCTGTCTACTATTTGCCCTTTCTCTAATTCAGAAAAATGTAGTTGTTGTTCCAGTACTTCTCTATTTTCATAAGTATAGGCTCGAATGAATTGATTCGTATTACGTACACTTAAATGGTATTTCAGTTTCCCTTTCAAAAATTTATAAGCAAAATTAGGTGTATCAAAATCAAAGGTACCAAAGTCATATACTTTATCAATCTGATTTTCTTTATCTAGTATCCTAATGGCGGAATGCCCAAAAATGGAGTAGATTTCATCTCCAGGCGCACAGGTTAAGATACTAATTTCAAGGCTAGCATTTGCATAGCACATTTGATTGAATAGTAGTACAATTAACAGAATACGCTTCATTTTTTTTAATTAGTCGATCCAATATAAACAATAGTTTTCTATCTTTTCCAAAATAGGAAAACAGCAATTTATTAATTACCTTTATTTTATGAACTTCATCGAACAGCCGATCTACGTACTAAGCGTCTTATCCTTTCTAGTCATCGCAGCAGATTATACCGCTAAAACAAAGCTAGGTAAAAAATTGGGTGTTGCTTTATTGGTCATTCTTTTTACAGCGATCGTAGCGAATTGCAATTTGATACCCTCCGCCTCCAATTCCATTCCTTTATATGATGGCATTTTTACCTACTTAGCCCCTATCTCTATTTTTTATTTATTACTTGGTGTTCAATTAACGGCGATTAAAAAGGCTGGAGCGCCGATGATTATTTTATTCGTTTTAGGCTCAATAGCCACTACGCTTGGTATACTCATTGCTTGGCATATTATTGGGCCACAGGAAGTCATAGGAGAAAACGGAGCAATTATAGCGGGTATGCTTACAGGAACTTATACAGGCGGGAGTGTTAATTTTAATGCGATCGCATTAGCTTATGATTTTCAAAAACAAGGCGTTTTATATGCTGGAACAATTGCTGTGGATAATGTGGTGACTGCCTTATGGATCATTATCACCTTGGCCTTACCAACTTTACTGAGAACTTTTTGGAAAGATAAAAAGATTGTTAGTATCACAAAAAAAGAAACGACAGAAGCAGTGGATCATATCAATTTTCACTCTTTAATTTGGTTGACTTTCCTAGGTATTTTTTCCTATTACGTTTCAGAACTGCTCTCCCAATACTTTCCGTCTATTCCTTCTATTCTTACACTCTCCACTATCGGTATTTTATTAGCTCAAACAAAATTTGTAGCTACCTTAAAAGGAAGCCATATCTTAGGTTTATATCTCGTATACATTTTTCTAGCTGTCATTGGCGCCTACTGTGAAATTAGTGCCGTATTAGAATTGAAAGCCGTAGGGATTACTTTATTATTATTCGCAACGCTTGCTGTCTTGCTTCACGGTCTCATTCTAGTACTATTCGGTCTATTCACTTATCGAGATTGGGAAATGTTAGCGATTGTTAGTCAGGCCAATATTGGAGGTGGCACAACAGCCATAGCCTTAGCAGAATCCTTTGATAGAAATGAATTGATTGTACCTGCCATATTGGTGGGCACGCTTGGTAACGCGCTTGGAACTTATTTGGGATTTTTAGTAATTTACTTATTGGGATAAATTTTATTGCCGCAACTATCCATTCTCCGATCGATAAGCACTAGGGCTTTTTCCCATCCATCTTTTAAAGGATCGTATAAAAGAACTTGGTTCTGCATAATCTAATAGGTAAGCAATTTCTTTAACACTTAGGTCTTTGTTCTTTAAATAATCTAAGGCAAACTCTTTTCTCAACTCATCTAATACCGTTTTATAAGTAAATCCTTCTTCTTTGAGCCTTCTCTGTAAGGTGCGCACGGATACATTTAAATTAGCGGCAACTTGTTCTATCGTTGGAAATTGAGGTTTGACCAGATTAATAATAGATTGTTTAACAATTGTGGAAAAACCCAATTCCCCTTCCATTGCCGCCAATTTCTCTTGGGCATATCGAATCAACAACTGCAATAAGCGATAATCACTGGTAACTACTTTCTCTTGTACCTGCTTTTTATCTAAATAAATAGCCGTTACCTCTTGATTAAAACGAATAGGGCAATTAAATAGTTGTTCATACTCTGTATACTTAACAGGCTTTGGGTAAGAGAAATGAATGCGTTTTGGGTGGTATTTTTGCCGGGTTAAGGTCTGAAATTCTCGAATGGTAAAGACGATCGTACCATCCATCGTATGCCGAACACTTATTGGAGATTGCTCTTGCCATAAATTATTCGGTCGAACAGATAGTTCCCATTCGTCTGCCAATTCCTTTAACTGAAAAGGTAAGGCCTGACAACCCAAATTGGCATATTCCACCATATAGTGTAAAGCCTCCAAAACAGTACCACTACTTTGTGCAATCTGCACAATGAGTCCCGCCGCAGAAAGCGATAGGTAATCTCCTAAATGAAAACCAAATAAATCATCTCCACTCCATTCTGATGCTTTCTCTACAATACTATTATAAACAGGTGCTTCTAGCATTAAATCTTCCACACATAGTTCCTCCATGCTCTTATCCACAATGGCTAATAATTTCCTTCTATCCACTCCTTGCTGGGTCGAGAATTGAATAATATTGGCAATGAATCTGGCTCTGAATTGCATAGGTGTGTTTTAGAGTAGAGAACAGAGAAGCAAGAATAGAGACAGATTTCGTTTAAAAATTATAAAAAAGTTCGTTGAATCTAAATAATATCTAACACCATACTCTATGCCTACCTCTCTGATCTTAAAGTTAATTCTATATCTTTTTATAAAAATAACAAAAGATAGCCTTTATATATAGAAGTTGGCAGGAAATGTCTATCATTCGGCATCTAGCGTCAACCGTAGAAAGGTAAAGTACCCCCATCTTTGTAGTATCGTTTTTAAATCTTTAAAATCTAAAATAATGAAAAATATTCGCACTGAAATTATTATCGATGCTCCGATTGCTACTGTTTGGGATATATTAATGAACTTTGACAATTATCCAAATTGGAATCCTTTTATACATATTACAGGAAATGCCGTAGTTGGTCAACATCTAGAAAACACGATCTTTTTAGAAGGACAAAAACCACAAATTTTTAAACCGAAAGTGTTAGAAGTTCAACAGAACAAGTTACTTCGTTGGGAAGGAAATTTATTAATCAAGGGACTTTTTGATGGCATGCATTATTTTCAATTAGAGGCGATCAATCAAGATCAAACGCGCCTCGTTCATGGAGAAAACTTTAAAGGAATTTTAGTTGGACTAATTTTAAAGATGATTGGTACAGCAACAGAGGAAGGTTTTAAGAAAATGAATCTCGCATTAAAAGAACAATGTGAGATGGCGCTTATTGCCATTTAAATAATCAACTATAATTTAACATGGAAATATTCTTTAGACTTTCGCTTTTAATAGCAGGAATTATCAATACCGTTCCCGTTTTAATTGCCTTTTTACCAGACAAGATTACTGACTCTTATGGGGTTACTATTCCCGACGCTAACTTTGAATTATTATTGAGGCATCGAGCTGTGCTACTTGGGATTGTTGGTGGCTTAATGATTTATAGTGCTATTTCAAAAAAGCATTACGATTTAACTACATTGGTTGGAATGGTCAGCATGGTTTCTTTTTTATTGCTTTATTTTATAATGGATGGAGAAATTAATGCAGCTCTAGCAGTAGTTATGAAGTTTGATGTTTTTGCTATTTTGCTCCTATTGATTGGATATCTGTTGCATAAAATAGTTTAATTTCCTATCCTAAAAATTGAAAATATGAATAACAAAAAATTGAGTCTTGCCTTAAAAATGAATGCTATATTTTCTGCGGTGAATGGTGTAGCTATCTTGCTTTTTCATCAACAAATCGCCGCTTATATAAATTTTGAACACCCGAAAATATTACTGGCTATTGGCATTGTTTTAATAGGTTTTTCCGCTTTAGTTTATAGAACAGCAAGAGCAAGTATTATTTCTAAACAAGTGGTTAAATTTATTATTTTCCAAGACTGGTTATGGGTGATTGGTAGTGTTCTTATTATTGCATTACAAGCGTTTGGCATTAATCGAACAGGGCTTATTATTATTGGAGTCATTGCTTTAATTGTAGCAGATTTTGCCTTTTTCCAGCAACGATATTTAAAGGCTAATTCTTAGATGTACTATAGGCCAAGACTACCAATTCTATAAATAATTTTTCAACTATAAAAAAAGCGACTCATTCTAATTAAAGAATAAGTCGCTTTTATGGTTACGTCGTATTTCTTACCGCACTAGTTCTTCTTCTCTAGTTCTGTAATACGATCTGCTTGCTTTTGCAATTGCTCATTTTGCTGAATAACATATAATGTCAATTCTTCAATTTTTTGCAATAAGCCCATGCTAAAAGTATTCAAATCCAAGCCATCTTTTAACATCTCCTTACCAGAAGGAATACCTGGTAAATGTTTGTTCTTAGTAACGAACTCACTTACTGTATCCAATTGTGGTAAAGCGTAATTATTATCAAAAACAAAATCAGCAGGCTTCAATGCCTTGCCTTTCATTTTGATAGATCCATCTTCTCCATTTAATTGGATAGTCGCTTTGCCTCTCTTATTCTTTATGACTACATCACCATCTGTTCCAGCACCACCTAAGCTGATATTACCATCGCCACCATCCACATGAACCGTAGACTTTCCACGAGCATTTAATAACGTAATATCCCCTTCTGCTTGATGACCACCTAAAGTAATGTTACCGCCGCCACCATCAATGTGAACCGTACATTTTCCAATAGGATTTAATAAAGACACATCGCCTTGAGATGTTTCGCCACCTAATGTAATATTTCCATTACCACCATCGATATGGACAGTACATTTTCCTTTCGTGTTTAATAAAGAAACATCACCTTCAGAAGTTTCGCCACCTAATGTAATATTACCATTACCTCCATCCAAATGAACCGTTTGCTTACCTTTTGTATTCAACAAAGTCACATCACCTTCTGATGATTGTCCACCCAAAGTGATATTACCTCTGCCACCATCCACATGAACGGTACATTTTCCTTTAGCATTTAATAAAGAAACATCACCTCTACATTTATTACCACCTAGCGTAATGTTACCATTACCGCCATCAATATGGATCGTTTCTTTACCAGCATCATTCAACATCCCAATATCTCCAGCAGAACCATTACCGCCCATCTTCATATTACCATCACCGCCATCGATATGAATCGTTTGTTTGCCTGATTCTTTTAATAAAATAACATCGCCTTGCGTACCAGCGCCCCCCATCGTAATGTTTCCATCACCACCATCAATATGAACGGTACACTCACCAACTGCATTCAAAAGAGAAACATCACCTTCCGCTACTTCGCCCCCTAAAGTAATGTTACCATTACCGCCATCAATATGAACGGTACATTTTCCTTTTGTATTTAATAAAGAAACATCACCTTGAGATGTTTGTCCCCCTAAAGTAATATTACCACTACCGCCATCCACATGAACGGTACATTTTCCTTTTGTGTTCAATAAAGAAACATCGCCTTCTGAACCAGCACCCCCTAAAGTGATATTGCCACTTCCACCGTCAATATGGACTGTTTGTTTGCCATTGGCTTGTCTCATACCAATGTCACCTGCGGCACCATTGCCCCCCATTTTAATATTCGCTCTCATGCCATCAAGATGCATTGTTTGCTTGCCATCATGATTAACCAAAGTGACATCACCTGCATGTCCTTTGCCACCTAATTTCGCATTTGCTCTTGTACCATCTAATGTGACGGTATTTTTTCCTTCCGCATTTTTTAGTGTAATTTTCTTCAATTTTTCTGCCATAATAAATACATTAATTTTTTAATAACAATGAAATAATACTTGATTGTTTGGGCGAGTTTTATAGTAAAGTATTTAAAAAAGAAGTCGTTTTTGTATCTCAGCGGATATTTTTCAATCCTTTTTGGAGACCAAATTAAACATTTATCTTTAAACGATTAAATTTTTAAAATTGATATAATTTTTTGCAGTTGTTTAAAGTGTATATTACGTTATCTAAGATAAGAAGTTACGAGTGGGTGTTCATGCTGCAATAGCAAGAGTTTTAGGTAATGGATTAACTGTCGGAATCAGAATTCACAAAATCATGGAGTCTACAGAATTTTGTGACTGCTTAGACTCAGTCTTATACCAGTACTATAATTCTGAAGTTTCTAATTCTGAAAAAAGGAATACGACTAGATCAGACTGATCTAGTCGTATTTAATCTAGCTATCATTATTTGCCAGACTAACAGTCATAACTTTGAATTAATCGACTTACAGATTCATCTACTATAATTTTAAAGCATCCTGTATTAGATAACCATAGGTTCGAATTAAACTCTTTCCATCCTTTTTCATTTTAGGATGACTATTACTAAAATTCACTAAAATAACTACTGCCGTCTTAGCTTCATCATCAAAAGAACAATAAGCTCGAAAGGCACCACTCGCACCTCC
>CALJIY010000373.1 GCA_937973945.1 uncultured Saprospiraceae bacterium
GAGCTATTAAGTCAGGAATTAGTTGGCAGTTATCCGACCATTCGAGCTACGATACTGCATATTTGGTTTGCAGAAACGGGCTGGCTGTCTCGACTGAAAGGTAATGGTTGGAACACTACTAAGGTAACTGCTTTTTCAGGTACCCATACGGAGCTATTCAAAGAATGGCAACATACCTCTGCGGAATTTAAAACTTTCGTAGAAAAAGCTGATTTAGAAGAGCAGGTTTCTTTTGAACATAAAGGAGAAAAATTTTCCATTCCGACAAGAGAAATCATTCAGACCGTTTTCAATCACGGAAGTTATCATCGGGGACAGGTGGTTATGATGATGCGACAACTGGGTATTTCAAAAATATCTCAAACGGATTATATCGAGTGGGTTAGAGAAAAAGAAAGAGGTAAGGCTTAAAGAAAAAAATATTAAAAAACAGGGTCACCTTTTAAAAGAATAGGTATTAAAGGGGGAAGATGGATAGGAGCTAAATTAGAAATAAAAAGGAAGTTGTTTAAGAAAGCAAATGAGCGTCAAATTAAACAAGTTCCATAGCTAGTATTTGTATGACCATTTATATATCTTAGGGGAATAAAAAAAATCATACCTAACTAATGAGTGAAATCAATCTAGCTGATTCCATCCTTCATCGTTTAAAAAGAGGAGAACAAACCGTCATACGGCAACTTTATAAAATTGCTTACCCACAATGTGCCAGTTTTGTAAAAAACAATAATGGCACGGGCAATGATGCAGAAGACTTCTTCCAAGAAGCCTTGGTGGTGCTATATAAAAAGGTGCATCAACCAGCATTTGAATTGAAGAGCGATGTCAAAACCTTTTTATATGCCATCACCCGTAATCTATGGCTAAATGAGTTGAGGAAACGCTCCAAGAGTGGATTAAAATTAATAATGGACGATCCAGAGACCAATTATGTGCTGACAGAGGAAGATACACTTATTGAAAAAGAAGAAACAGAACAAAAGCACGAGCTAATCAGTGAAATGTTATTACAGATCCAAGGTGGCTGTAAAGACGTATTAATTGACTTTTATTTAAAAAAACTATCCTTGAAAGCTATTGCGGAGAAGCATGGTTTTACCGTACAATATGCTAAAAAGCGTCGTTATAAATGTATGGAATCCTTTAAGCAACAAGTGAGAGAACAACATGAAAGAATCTATCAGGAAGCATAAAGACAATTCTAAAGAATAGAGAAGCGAGTGCAGAGAATAGAGATTGATTAATCGGGTTTTCAACCAAATAAAAGATATCATGAAAGATAAATACAATATAGACGATATAGAAAATTTCCTCAATAAAGAATTGAATACAGAGGAAATGACTGCCTTTGACAAAAAGATGAAGGAAGATACGGAATTAGCGACAGAAGTATCCTTCCATGAGGATGTAATAAAAGGCATTCAAACGGCAGGAGTTACGGATTTTAAAAATCTAGTAGCAGGCGTACACTCGGATATGAAAGAAGAAGGCTTTTTTGTGGCGTCTCAAGACAAGGTGCAGAAAACAGAAAAAAAAGAAGCTAAGGTACGATCTATTTCTTTATTCAGGTCTTTGGCGGTGGCCGCTTCTTTTGCACTAATGGTAGTTGCTGGATATTGGGTTTTTTCTACGTCCCCTGCTACTCCCGAACAATTATTTGCTAGCAATTTTTCTATCCACCAAGATGTTCTTTCTACGGAAATTGAAGATCGCTTATCAGAAACAGGGTTTGGTACGAATAAAAAAGCTTTGGCAGTTATTCAAGATGCGATGAATGATTATAATTCAACTCAGTATGAAGCATCGGTAAAGAAATTTACTGTTTTCCAGCAATTAGCTCCGGAAGACGCTTTGACTGCCTATGCTAGTTTATATAAAGGAATTGCCTTACTAAAAAACAATCAGGTGGCTGCTGCACAAAAAGAATTGGAATTGGTACATGCGAACGAACAATTTCCTTCAAACAAGGAAGCGAAATGGTATTTAGCACTAACGTACCTAAAGCAAAATAATATACCGCTAGCTAAACCCTTATTACAAGAATTATCCAGTGTTGAAACATATCAAGCAAAGGCAAAGAAAATACTACAGCAGTTATAATGATATTCTTCGTAGACCGAGATATCAGTTATTTTCAAAGTGTGTCTACTACCAAAAAAATCTGACAACCGCAACTAGAACAGGAAGCCACGCTTAGATGCAACGAGAGGTTGATTTCTAATGACAATTGTGTCAACATCCCGGCGGGATGGCCAGACAAAAATGCCGGAGGGATTATTTTTGTCTAGGGTTTTTGATTCTTTTTTGCCGATGCAAAAAGAACAATATTTATTCTAAGAAAATCTCTTTCAAAGATCATCCTATTTTAAGCATTCTACTATATCCAAAAAATGAAAAAAACAATCCAATACATCCTTTTTTTCTCGCTACTACTCCCCCTACCAGCCATTGGCAACACCCCCATGATGAACGAGGTCTATGCACAATTAAAAGTAGCCATTGGAGATTCCAACAGAGATTGGCCGACCTTAGCAATACGACCTGGAGCGAATAGCGTGTTATCCTTTAATAAACGAAAGAATATCATTTTTGTAGATGAAAAGGCCTTGGAAGTATGCCAATCATTCGGAGCACAAGAGCAGGATGCCTTTGCTTTTTTATTGGCGCATGAAATGACGCATTTTTACCAAGAACACGATTGGCAAGAAGCAGGTTTTGCCACTAGTTTTTTAAGCAACAAACATCATTTTGAAGTGCATGTAGCAGATGAAAAAGAAGCAGATTTATATGGCGCATTTATAACGCATATAGCTGGATTTCAGTCTATTAAAATCGTGCCCAACCTTTTTGATAAAGTATACAAGGCGTATGGCTTGCAAGAACAATTGAGGGATTATCCTTCCCTACAAGAACGGAAAGCAACGGCGCTAGAGATATGCGAAAAAGTAAAAGAACTAATCCAAGTTTTCGAAACGGCCAATTATCTAAATGTGTTAGGAGAGCATATTTCTGCGGCGGCCGCTTATGAATATGTCTTACAGTTTGTCAAGTACAAAGAACTATATAATAATATCGGTGGAAGTTTAGTGGCGGCCGCTGCTTTGCAGACTAACTATGGCGAAAAAGCTTTTCACTATCCGATCGAACTAGATGTGGACCTTCCACTAAGGGATGGGGTAGAGGTGGAAACGAAGGACTTGTTGAAGAAAGCGATTGAGTATTTGATAATCGCTTCCCAAATGGATAATCAACATTATGCGACCTATGTGAATCTCGCCTGTGCCTATACGCTTGACAAGGATGTTCAAAAGGCCAAGGAATTGATCCAACAATTGCAATCGATTAGCAGCACACCTAAACAAGCAGCCGAAATCGCTATTGTAGAAGGTATTAGATTGGCTCAAGCGGGTGAACTTAATTCGGCAGTCGCCCAGTTTGTAAGCGCAAAAACGCTTAGCCAAGAAGCAGGCATTCAGGCATTAGCGGAGTATAATATAGGAATAGCCAAAGGCAACATTTCTTCTACAGAGGTGTTCATCACTCATTCAGTAGGAGAAACAATCAATGGCATTGAATTGACCTATCAAAATGATTTTCCATTCAAAGAAGTATTGCTTCAAGATGAATTTCTGTACCAAGAAAAAAACTTGGGCTTATATTCGATAAAAAATTCCTTACTAACGCATTTAGAAACAGAGGATAAATTGGTTGCTATTCTTACTACGCAGGATCAATCCCAACGTACCCAAGCGGGCATCGGCATCGGTGCTACTTACCAACAGATCCAAACTGTTTATCCTGCCTCAGGTAAAACCTTCAACCATTCTAAAGGTTCTTTTTTACTATTGCCTAGCCACAAACTACTATTCAATTTGAACAACCAGAATCAAGTGACTGCTTGGGGGACTTATGAGATTTATTAGTCAGTTGTCCTAGTCGATGAGTAGATGTAGGTTAATCGCAATTGATTACCGACAGGTTCAAGACTAGTACAAAAAAGATGTGGATAATCATTAGGCATTTAATCTATCAAATAAAAATACTTCCTCCTTTTTTGCACTTGATTTTGCTAATTAATACTGCCTACTTAGATTTCGTGCTTCAATTATTTTATAGATTTTCTAAAAAATCAATATAGCCCTCTGCGCTTTGTGAAATTAACTCAGACGTAGGTTGGTACTCCGCTGCATAGAAGGCATAGAACGGTTGATAGTCCGCTTTTACATAGAGGAAGGTAATCTCAAAAGGGCTAGTCAGTTGTTTAAGGGTGTACTTGTATCTTCCTTTGGTTTGATAATCTTCTTCTTTAATCCCTGCAGAAATAGCCAAAGCTATTTTCTTACCTTCCAATTGGTATCCACTATCTTTTCCATAGGCCCAGCCGTGATTTAATACTTTATCAATCCATTTTTTGAAAAGCGGTGGGCAGTTAAACCAATAGAAAGGAAATTGAAAGACAACCTTATCTACAGCTTCTAATAAGCGATGCTCTTCCTCTACATCAATGTTTTCATCGGGATAGACCTTGTGTAGATCGTGTATAATATATCTTTCTGGATATTTTTCTAATTCTTCAATCCAACGTTTGTTGATTAATGATTTCTCAGGATTTGGATGTGTAATGACTACTAATATTTTCATAATTAAAATCTTTTAAGTGTATTGATTCTAAGGAATGGTACATTTATTATTGAACCCTTCCTAATGACAAAAGTATAGGAAAGGAGAAGGGAAGAAATGGAGAAATAGTCCGTAGTTATGGATTATTAGATCAATGGGAGTTTTCTGTTCGATAAGTAGTAGGGGGGATTCCTATTTTGTTTTTGAAGAGTCTGGTAAAATATAAGGAATCTTGAAAGCCCACTTTGTAGGCAATTTCACTAATAGCCAAATCGGTAACAGTTAACAATTCTTTTGCCTTTTCTAGTCTTTTATTATTGATGTAATTGGTGGGACTATCACTAAACTCTTTTTTAAATTCTCTCTTAAAAGAAGACAAACTTAGATTGCATAATTTAGCTAGTTGGTCCAATTTTAAATTGGAAAATAAATGTAGATCGATAACGGCTCTTACCTGAACTGTATTCGGAGTATATAGATCAGCAATTAATTCTAGAATGGAATGGATGTTTTTGGACTGCACCAATAATAGGATTAGCTCTTTGATTTTTAGTTCTAATAAGTCATTATTCACCAAAGATGGATTTTGGAAATAAAAATCCAAAGAGTCAATAAATTTTGCGATGACATTGCTCGACACGACTACTTGACTCCCTTTGCTATTACCTTGTTTTTTAATAATAGCTGGTAAATTTCCAGTATAAAGTTTTTTCAGAACTTCTGGATAAAGATGAATGGCAATTACTTCCACCTGATCCTCATCGGTCTCCTTGAGCAGATCTATAAAGTGGTTACCACATTTTAGGAGAACCGCCTCATTACTTTTCAATTTCGTATTTGCTTCTGATGAGAGCAACTTAGGTCCTCTTTCCTTAAAATATATAAAACAACCAGTATTTTGAAAAATAGCCTCATATCGATAAGGTGCCCGAATTTTCATTTTTTCAATGAGTACCTGCCCCTGATAGTTAAAAGTACTACGAGATATAATCATACAAATTCGATTGAATTTTACTTGTTGGAAGGCCTTGTTAGCGTCTACATGAAGCTGAAATGAAAGCTACAAATAAGCGCTAACAAAGCTTTCTTTTATTTAGTCTTAAAATTCCTTCTTTACGGTAGTGTAAGTTTTGCTGATGATTTTCCACGCGCCTTCAATTTTCATCAGGTGCATAAAATCAACGAAGTAAAAGGTTTCATACTCCAATTCTAATTGAGCATTAGCGGCGTCCCCTACAATATTAATAGCAACAATACTAGTCTTCGTTTTTACAGGATCATTTGAATTCACATAGTCACTTAAAGCTTTAAGAGCATTAACTTCCATATACTGCTCCCCATTCCATTTCATGGTAGCTGTTGGATAAAATGCTTTTGTCAAAGATTCCGCATCGTGATTCACCATTCCATCGAAGTAGTGATGGATGGTTTTTTCAATGAGTTGTAGATCGGTGGTTTGAGCTTGAGTTGATAGCATGAATACGGTAATTAAAGTGAAGGTGAAAAATATTTTTTTCATAATAAAGAAAGATTTAGTTGTTTTCAATGAAGTTGTTTAAGAATGTAGTTTAGCGGCGAAAATTTGTAGTGTGAGGTTCTGAGAACTAGTTTTTTAACTTGCATAGCAGAGCTATGGAACTTAAAAAAGTCGTTCTCAGGATCTGACAATACAGATTTGCAGACCTGAAATACATTTTTAAACAACTTCAATCAATAATGCTTGTCTTACGAAAGCCTCATTCTATTTGATAGATATACAAAAGTAAGACAAGGTTATGGTAGATATATGGACAATTAGTCCAAGATGCTGGATTTTAAGATCTATTAGGAATGCTTTTTAAGGAATGAATGTAGACCAAAATTTAAAATTAAGTAAAATCCCAAACGCAATCGTGTCAACGTCTAAGCGGGCAGACGGCTGAAAAGTGGGTGCGGGCGCCTGCTTTGCGTTAAGCTGTTTTTTCAGCCAAGCGTTTTTTGTTTCTTTTTTTGGCGACTGCAAAAAAGAAAAAGTTCTCTAATGATGATCTTTACCTTAATAATAATGTTTTAAATAAATGAAAATCAGTTAATTACAAATAATAATAAATAAATGTAAAATTTTATCCCCGCCCCAGGGTCACCTTTCAAGGAAAGTTGCAATTAAAGGGAAAGTAAAACATAACAATCCTTTAAAAACTTAAAAATAAACGATCATGAAAAATTTAAATGTAATTGCAGCAACACTTTTAGTTATCTTCTTCGCTTTGACTTCTTGCCAAAAAGAAAGTATGGCAGACTTACCGCAGGCGAGCATTGCGACAGAAATGAATACAGAAAGAAA